>JAKZVK010000099.1:0-3006 GCA_047516085.1 Bryobacterales bacterium | reverse complement strand
CGGCCCACAAGGTCGGAGGCGTGCGCGAATGCATTGAGGCGCGTGGCGCCGAGTTGCTCTATCTACCACCCTACTCGCCCGACTTCAACCCGATTGAGCCGTGCTGGGCTCAGCTGAAGCAACGCCTTCGCGCCGCCAAGGTCCGATCGCTCACCGGGCTGGAGGAAAGCCTCACCGATGCCCTTGCCGCGGTCACCCCGCAGAGCGTCCAAGCCTGCTTCCGTCACTGCGGCTATGGACTATGAAACCTATGAAAATGCTCTAGGCCGTAGGCAGGGGCGAGTCACAGTGTCATGAGCGATATCTTCATCAGCTACGCCAGTGAAGACCGGGCTCAGGCTCAGCGGCTGGCGCGAGCGCTGGAAGCTCAGGGCTGGTCGGTGTCGGCAAGCTGACCTGGGCGGAACCCGAGACAAACCGCGACAGTATCGAGGCGCCCGAACCGAGCCCGGAACGCCGGTGACGGGCGCGCAGCGGCAATGCCATCGGGTGCGGATTGACCCCTCACTGACGTTCGGGGCTCGGCTTCTCGTGCGATCAACCAACTAGCCAAGGGCTACGCCCTGGATATCCCGAAGGGTCGAGGATGCAGCTTGTAGGGGCGGACCGCTGTGTCCGCCCCGCCGCCCCTGGTACGCGGCTTCTCTTTCGCACAGATACCGAGAGCGACTCCGTCGCGCCGGGGTGGACGCAGCGGTCTACCCCTACACCATGAACTGATCCGGTAAGACTGCTGTAGGTACACCGCGCCTAACGAGGACAGAATCCTCGTTGCGCCGTGCATAAGCGGCTAGCCAAGGGCGGCGCCGTTGATACTCCAACGGGGACCCGCGAACCGAAATGTAGACACGGCATGCTGTGCCCGCGTTCAGGTCAAGTTGTCCGCTCGAAGCCGCCGGGCACGGCATGCTGTCCCCTACGTTTCGTGCGCGGATCTCCCTGCGCGGCTCCGCCTGATCGCGGAAGCCGGTTATCATTCGTATGGTCGTCGCTGTGCGGGGCCCCGCACAGCCGCATTACCAAGACCCAATGATTCCCAAAGAGCTGGCGAAGAAGATTCGTTTCATCCAGATCTACACCAGCAAGGCCGTCAACGACGTCCTCGCCGGGGAGTACCACAGCGTCTTCAAAGGCCGCGGGATGGAGTTCGATGAGGTGCGCGAGTACACGCCGGGCGACGAGATCCGCACCATCGACTGGAACGTCACCGCGCGCACCGGACACCCTTACGTCAAGCGCTACGTCGAGGAGCGCGAACTGACGGTGATGTTCGTGGTCGACCTATCCGCCTCGGGGACGTTCGGCAGTACGGAGAAGCGCAAGAACGAAGTGGCGGCGGAGTTGTGCGCGCTGCTCGCGTTCTCGGCCATCAAGAACAATGACAAGGTCGGGCTGATCGTCTTTACCGATGTGATCGAGCTGTACATCCCGCCGAAGAAGGGGCTGTCGCACGTGCTGCGGCTGATCCGCGATCTGCTGAACTTCAAGCCGCGGCAAACACGTACCGACATCGGCCAGGCGCTCGACTACCTGGGCCGGGTGAGCCATCGGCGCGCGGTCGTGTTCCTGGTGTCGGACTTCCAGGCGGAAGGCTACGAGAAGCGTCTGCGGGTGGTGGCGCGGCGGCATGACTTGATTGCTGTGTCGATCACCGATCCGCGCGAGGCGCAGTTGCCCAACGTGGGCTTGGTTGAGTTGGAGGACGCCGAAACGGGCGACCGCGTGTTGATCGATACCGCCAGCGAGAGGGTACGGCGTGAATACGAAAAGGCGGGCCGCGAAAGGGCCGACGGGCTGGCCGAAATGTTTCGCTCAGGCGGCATCGATCATATCAACCTGGTATCGGGGCGGGATTACGTGCGCGATCTGGTGCGCTTCTTCCGCATGAGGGAGCGGCGGCTGTGACGAGGTGGCGGAAGATAGCGTCCGGGGCTAACAGCCCGTGGTGAAAGCCGAGTTTCTTGTGACGCCCGTGAGCCACGTCTACATGTTGCGGTCGGTCGAGCAGGCGGGCACGGCATGCCGTGCCCCTACATTGCGATTCGCGCGGTTCTCGGTTTTGCCATGGGCTGCCAGGGTTGCGACGGCCGTCCTGCTCCTCGCAGGATTGTGGTCGTTCGTTTCGTGTTCGGGCGATGGGCCAGAGGGTGAAGGCCCCGAGGCTTACGAGATCCAGCAAGCCTACGAAGACGACGCGGTTTCGCTGACGCTCAAGGTCAGCCGTCGCGAGATCACGGCGGCCGACCGCGTCGAGCTGGTCCTCGAAGCCCTCACCCCCGAGGAGCAGCAGATCGAGTTCCCATCGTTCGACGAGAAGCTCGGCGAGTTCGCGGTTGTCGATAGCCGGACCTCGGCGCCGAGGCTGGTCGAGGGCGGCCGCGTGCTAACTGCCAAGTCGTTCGAGTTGGAGCCGTTCTTGCCGGGGGAGTACACCCTTCCGGTGTTGACGGTGCGGCATGGGCCGAAGGGCGCCGACGAGGATTCGATCCGGTCGATCGAGACAACCGAGCAGACGATTGACGTCCAGTCCGTTCTGCCCGATTCGGCCGAGCCACCCGACATCAAAGAGATCGCGCCGCCGGTGGATCTTCCGCGGGAGCACCCGTGGTGGCTGTACGCCGCGGGGGTCCTCACCGTGCTGGCCCTGGCGGCGGGCTACTTCTGGTGGAAACGCCGCAAGCGCGCCGACGCCGAGGCCGCCCCGCCTCCGCCCGCTCACGAGGTCGCGTACCGTACGCTGGAGGAGCTACTCGCCGAAGACCTGCTGATGAAAGGTGAAGCGAAGCTCTTCTACCTGCGTCTTTCAAACATCCTGCGGCACTACATCGAGGATCGCTTCGGCCTGCGCGCGCCGGAGCGAACCACCGAAGAGTTCATGGACGAGTTGCGATCCACCGACTCGCTAGAGCCCGCTCACAAGGGCCTGCTGAAGGACTTCCTGCGCCATTGCGACATGGTCAAGTTCGCCGAGCATCAGCCGTCGAAGGATGAGGTCGACGACACCAT
>JAKZVK010000098.1:0-2599 GCA_047516085.1 Bryobacterales bacterium | reverse complement strand
CGGCGGACGCCGAGAACCTCCTCGACCCCGACGTGCGTTGGCTGACTTGCTGACACTTGGAGGTTTTCGGGAGATGCGCTGCTCATCAGAAGTCACCATGCAGTTGTGTTGGCAACTGCCCACATTATAGAGGCAACTTGCTCATCGAGCAAGGAGCCAACGAACCCCCTTGTCATGACATGGCACCTCGTGGCTCGATCTGCTTGAGTTGCTTTGCCGCGAGTGCACGGTAGCAATCGGGCAGGTCGAAGGTCTCGAGGGCGTGCGGGACGAAGGAGGATAGCGGCCAGTCGTAGCGCTCGGACTCGGCGACAGCCGCATACGAGGTGAGGGCGTTCTTGAGCGTGACTTGAACTACTTGGTTGGAGAGTAGCGCGGCAAAGGTGGCGGGAATCGCGCCCCATCCCTTGGCGGCTAGATGAACCTCCTTGTGGCCGACGCTCTTGAGCCAGTCGAGTACGCGCAACAGGTCGTGAGTCTTCTGCCCGGCGTAGGGATAGTCGAGCATGATCGCGTGGATCGCGTAGAAGTAGTCGCTGCCGTAGGGCTGGAGGAAGCTGTCAACGCCACAAGTGTCGGGCCGGGAATCGCCGATCCCGCGCACGTCGCAGGTGAAGAACGGGACGTTCGCCTCCTGCTTGCGAAGCTCCTCGATCAGCGGTTCTTCGCGCAACTCGACGTCGGCGGAATGGTGCGAGACATAGAGCACCGCGCGCGGGCCGGTCTTGGGCGGTCGGGAGTAGAGGCGGTCCTCGGACAAGCGATAGACGATCGCGTGAACCCCCGGCTCGGTCTCAACGGCGTACGAGATCGAATGCTCGGTGGGGTACTGGCGCGAGCTGCGCGTTCGTAGGATGCGGTACTCGGGCACGCCCGTCGCTTCGGGCATCTTGAGCGCGTCCTTCACGGCCCGCACCAGACTCTCGCCCTGCAAGGCGGAACGCTTGTTGGCAAGCTCCTTCGAGCGGGCCTGCGTGAAGGAGTAGATCGGCCGCGAGTCGAGTCCGGCGACTTGACCCTTGGGCGTGCAGTAGAGGGTTGCGTCGTCTTCGATGGTGAGCTTCGGCTCGGTCTGCGCGTCGGAGATGCCGGTGACGCGGTTGAACCAGCGGTACATGGCCTCGCGGTTCTCCTGCGAGTAGCCGTGATAGGTCGGCCCGACGAACCAGCCGACGTTGCTCTCGGCATCCAGTGCCCGGTAGAGGTGCTTGAGGCGGCGGTAGGACTCGGCATTGCCCCTTGCGTCGAAGTAGTCCTTCTCTTTGGCGAGAACGATGACCGGCTTCGGCACCATGGCGGCGAGGAAGTCGTCGTGGTCGAGGCCGAAAGACAGCACTTTGGGCGGGCATTGCTCGGTGTCGGCCGGCAGCTCGTTCTCGAGGTTGCGGCGGAAGGTCGTGACGAAGCAGCTCGGCGCGGCCATCGTCCAGCGCTGCTCGACGCCGCACAGCCAAGTGGTCATCGTGCCGCCGCCGGAGTTGCCGGTCACACCGACGTGCTTGGGGTCGACCTCTTCGCGCGTGAGCAGGTAGTCGAGTGCGCGTATGCCGTCCCAGGCACGCCAGGAGCCGACGAACTCGCCGACCAGAAATTGCTGGTTGCCGGCGTAGAGATGCTCGCGCGTGCCGGTGCCGATCTTGGGTTGCAGGTTGGCGTCGGTGTACTGCAGGCGCTCACCCTGGCCGATCGGATCGTACATCAGGACGACGTACCCCATCCGCGCCAGCCCTTGTGAGAAGGACTGGTAGGCCTCGGCCGCTTTGCCGTTGGCCGAGTGCCCGCAGGTCCCGACGACGCCCGGCAACGGAAACTTGCGGCCCTTGGGGATGTAAAGGTTCGCGGTAACGAGGAAGTTCGGGCGGCTCTCGAAAATCACGTTCTCGATGGTGTAGGCATCGCGCTCGACGGTCCCGGTAATGCGGGGGTTGAGGGGCGTGCGTTCGGGAAACGGTCCGAAGCACTCGGCGATCCTCTCGCGCACCCAGCGCACGTAGGCCTCGGCGTCGGCCTTGGTCTTGAGCGCGGCTTTCTTTTCGAGCGAAGCCCGTTCGATCTCGCGTACGCGGTCGACGAAGTACTCCTGGAACATGCGGGGGAAGCGATTGAAGGGTTCGAGGGTCTCGCCGGCCGGAGGGTTTGCGCGGAGGTTGCGCGGGTCGAGGCCCCCGGCCAGGGTCAGAGCCGAGGCGGCCAGCGGGACTGATTGGAGGAAGTGCCGACGTGTGGGTGTGCGATCAAGTGGGCGGTGCGATTCGCTCATTCGTGTGCTCCGTGGTTTGATGTCCAGACACACTGTAACGGTTTTGCCTTTTCCTCCGTGGTAAATGGGGTGCCGGGCCGGGCGTTGGTATCGGCCGGGAGTGAGACGGAATAGGATGAATTGAGACGTTTTTGGGGTTTTTTGGCGAACCGTGAAAGGAGATGGGCCGGCGGCGTAAGGGTTCCGCGACGGGCGTTAGGGGACGTGTTGGCTGATTTGCGACGGATTGACGGGGGCGAGGCATCACACCCACTCGCTTGCGCTCGGGGCTCGGTTCGGGCGGGCCGAGACGCAACTTCTGCTCTAGCGGCCCCGGGTAGACGGGTGTGCGTGAGGTGC
>JAKZVK010000097.1:0-4623 GCA_047516085.1 Bryobacterales bacterium | reverse complement strand
CCGCCGAGCGAGACCAAGACCTTCGGCTACCACCGGGCGGGCGTGTTGTCGGCGTTCGTCAACGCCATGACGCTCGTGGTGCTGGCGCTATTCATCTTCTACGAGAGCTACGAACGCTTCCTGAACCCGCGGGTGGTTTCGGAAGACATCATGATGGTTGTCGCCGCCGCGGGGTTGGTGGTCAACGTCGTCGTCATGTGGGCGCTGCATGCCGACAGCCGACACGACATCAACATTCGGGGTGCCTTCATGCACATGTTGGGCGACGCGCTCTCATCGATCGGCATCGTTATTGGCGCCATAGCGATCGCGATGACCGGTGCACAGTGGATCGACCCGCTGCTGTCGGTCTTGATCGCCGTGCTGATCCTGTGGAGCGGCTGGGACATTATCCGCGAATCGATGCACATCCTGCTGGAAGGCCTGCCGAAAGGGATGAAGCGCGACGAGGTGTGCGGTGCGTTGCGGGCCGTGGACGGCCTGGTTGACGTTCACGACGTGCACATTTGGAGTCTGTCGTCGAACTCGCATGCGTTGAGCTGTCACGCGTTGATTGAAGACATCCCCCCCTCGGAGAGCAAGAAGATCTTAGGGGCGATGAACGGAATTCTGGCGGAGCGCTTCCATATCCACCACACCACCATCCAGTTCGAGCACATCGAGTGCGAACACGCCGAGAGCATCTGCTCGGAACATCCCACCGAGGTCACGACCACCCATCGGCATTGAGTGCTGAAGCTATGGGCTAACATCTCTCGGCCCCCTCCGGGGCGAAAGCCCTGAACAGCATGTCTGTGAGCCGCCTTAGGCCTCGATCCCAAGTCCGGATGAACTCCCAGGCTGAAGATCGCCGCCACAGTGTGGGCGAGGTAGAGACCCGAGGCGGTGTATAATATACACCGTGAGGCGGACGCAACTATTCATCGAGGATCAGAAGCTGCGAAGGCTCAAACGCCTGGGCGCGGTTCGCAAGACAACGGTGTCGGCCCTGGTTCGCGAGGCAATCGACAAGACCTACTTCCAAAGGGAGCTGCCCGCGAACTGGCGTCAGGTGCTCGACGAGGCGTGCGGGGCCTGGAAGGACCGTCGTTATCTACCCGACACAGCCAGGTACGTCCGCAAGCTTCGCAAAGGCGGACGTCTCAAGCGCCTCTGGAAATGAGCATACTGCTCGACTCCGACATCGTGATCTCGCTGCTGCGCGGGCAGCCCCGAGAGGACGCCGCCTGCGCGGAACGCTTGTCCCAGAACGAGGTGCTCTACTACTCGCCCATCACCAAGGCGGAAGTGTTTGCCGGGATGAGGCGAAAGGAAGAGGCGGCCACTCGAGGGTTGTTCTCGCTGCTGATATGCCTCCCGATCAGCGACGAGATCGGCGAAACGGCCGGGTACTATCTGGCGGCGTATGGCCGTAGCCACGGGGTGGAGATCGCGGACGCCCTCATCGCAGCGACAGCGCGCGAGCATCATACCCCCTTGTGGACCCTGAACAAAAAGCATTACCCTATGCCCGACATCACGCTCGTTGAAGAGTGATTCCCTCGAGGGCACGATGAACAGAAGAATCTTTCTCAAGACGGCTGCTGCGGGGATGATGACCGCGGCAGGGCCGTGGGCCGGCATTGGCGTCAGCGCGCCGCCGGCGGGCCGCAAGAGGATCGCGGCACTATCCACCACCTATCACGTCCGCTCTCATAGCGACAACTTCATCACGCGCTTTCTGGAAGGCTACTGGATCAACGACAAACATCACGAGCCGCCTTGTGACGTGGCATCGCTGTTCGTCGAGCAGGAGCACGACGGCGATATCAGCACCCGGCTGGCGAAGACCTGGGGCGTCGAGAAAGTGCCGACGATCCAAGACGCGCTCACCCTCGGCGGCAAAGATCTCGCTGTGGACGGCGTCCTGCTCATCGGCGAGCACGGAGACTACCCGACCAACGTCAAGAACCAAAAGCTCTACCCGCGCTATCGCTTCATGGACGAGATCGTGAGCGTCTTCCGGCGCTCGGGACGCGCGGTGCCGGTCTTCAACGACAAGCATCTCTCCTACGACTGGACGATGGCGAAACAGATGTACGACTGGTCGAAGGAGTTGGACTTCCCGCTGATGGCGGGCTCATCGGTGTCGGTGACGTTCCGGCGCCCGGAACTCGACTTCCCGCTCGAAACGGATCTAGAAGAAGCCCTGGCCGTGGGCGGCGGCTGGGTGGCCGATGGCGGGCTGTTCCACATCCTCGAAACCCTTCAGTGCTTCACCGAGCGAAGGAAGGGCGGCGAGAGCGGCGTCAAGGCGGTGCAGCTACTGGCCGACGACGCAGTTTGGAAAGCCGCCGACGAGGGACTCTGGAGCCGCAGCTTGCTCGACGCCGCGCTCTCTCGCGGCCGGAAGGTCACACCGGGTCCGGTCGAAGAGAAAGCCACCAGGCCGGTCGCCTGTTTGGTCGAATACAACGACGGTTTTCGCGGCACGGCGCTGGGTCTCGGCGGCAAGGCGGGCGAGTACCTCGCGGCAGTGAAGATCAAAGGCGATCGCGAGCCGAAGTCGACCCTGTGCTACATCCCGATTGAGAACTCCAACAACTTCAGCCCGCTGGTTGATTCGATCGGCCGGATGTTCACGCAAGGCACGCTCGACTACGCGGTCGAGCGAACGCTGCTGACCAGCGGCGCTCTCTCGTTCCTGATGGAGTCGTGGCATCGCGGGCAGATGCGCATCGAGACGCCGATGCTTGACGTCCGCTACCGGGGGCCGGAGAAGTCCTACTACGCGCACGGGATGGGGTCGTGACATGAAAGCGCCGGGAATCTACGCCAACGATACGGACCTGTTCGACCTCGTCGACCGCCGCGCCCAGATCATCAAGATCGCGGGAGGGTTCGGCTTCACCGAAGGCCCGGTCTACAGCCGCATCGGCTTCTTGCTGTTCAGCGACTTGCGAAGCGAAAAGATCCACAAGTGGATGGTCCCTTCGTGGGAGGACATCGAGGGTGGCACGCTCACGGTCTTCCGCGAGAAGTCCAACCGCGCCAACGGACTGACGTTTGATCATCAGGGACGGCTGCTGGCGTGCGAGACGGGCCCGGGCCGCGTTACCCGCACCGAGAAGAACGGGTCGATCACGGTTCTTGCCGATCGTTACGGCGACAAGCGCCTCAGTTCGCCCAACGACCTGGTCTACAACATCGACGGCTCGATCTACTTCAGCGACATGCCGCGCCGCAACATCCCCGATGCCAACGAGCGCACGAACGTCCCGGCCGTCTATCGCATCACGCGTACGCAGGTGCCGGGCGCGAGCAAGCTCGAAAAGGTTTCCGAGGAGTGCGAGCGCGCCAATGGTGTTGCGCTGGGCCCGAAGCAGAACCTGCTTTACATCGCCGACGCGGGCCGCAAGAATCTGCGGGTACAGCCGATCAACGATGACGGAACGCTGGCGAAGGGGCGCGTCTTCGCGGAGTTCGAGTCCGATGAGCCCGGCGGCCCGGACGGCCTCAAGACCGATGAGCTGGGCAACGTGTACTCGACCGGTCCGGGCGGCCTGTGGGTCTTCAGCCCAACCGGTAAGCACCTGGGCACGATCGTCACATCCGAACGCCCCGCGAATTGTTGCTGGGGCCGTGGCGGCCTGTTCCTCACCGCGCGCACCTCGGTTTACCACGTCAGGACGAGGGCTTCCGGGACGAGGACCTTCTAACCTGCTCGCAGCGTGATCTGCAGCGGGCGCGACGCGTTCGCTAAGATGAGGAAGCCTGGCTGGTTCTCCCCTCTGCCCATGGCATCCCCGGCTTCCGATACCTCCACACTGACCGAGTTGCGGCATGAGCCGTGGCTCCAGCGCGAAGACGCGGCTGCGCTTTTCGCTCGAATTCGCCGAACGTCAGAGACAATTTGTTCTCCGCTCGAGACGGAGGACTGCGTCGTCCAAACGATGGACGATGTGAGCCCGCCCAAGTGGAATCTGGCCCATACGAGCTGGTTCTTCGAGACGTTTCTGCTGCGCGAGTTCTTGCCCGCCTACCACGAGTTCCATCCGCAATTCGGCTATTTATTCAACTCCTACTACGAAGCGGTAGGGGAGCGGCACCCCCGTCCGCAGCGAGGTCTCGTGTCACGGCCGACGGTGGCGGAAGTCTACGCCTACCGTGCGCACGTCGATCGTGCGATGAAAGAGCTAGTGCGCTCGGCGGATGACGGCAACTGGGAGCGCATCGCCCCGCTGCTCGAACTGGGGCTGCATCACGAAGAACAGCACCAAGAGCTGCTGCTGACCGACCTCAAACACATCCTGGCGACGAATCCGCTGCGGCCGGCGTACCAAAGCCGCGACCAAGAACCCCCGAAGGAAGCGCCTCCCATCAACTGGGCTCCCTACTCGGGTGGACTGGTCGAGATCGGTTTCGAGGGCACGGGATTCAGCTACGACAATGAGGGCCCGCGACACAGTGTCTACCTGGAGCCCTACCGGCTCGGCTCGCGGTTGGTGACCAACGCCGAGTACTTGGAGTTCATGGAGTCAGGCGGCTATGAACAGCCGCGGCACTGGCTCTCGGAAGGCTGGGCCACGGTGCAGGAGCAAGGCTGGCGGTCCCCGCTCTACTGGGAGAAGGCGGACGGGCGGT
>JAKZVK010000096.1:0-8050 GCA_047516085.1 Bryobacterales bacterium | reverse complement strand
GGGAGGCGCAGTCGATTCTGCTGCCGTTTCTGATCTCGGTCTTCCTAGCCGTGATTGGCTCCGGTCCCATGTTGGCGCTCAAGCGGGTGGGCGTGCCGGCGGGGCTCGCGGTGTTGCTGATTGTCGCGGCCATGGTCGGCGTGGGTTTTGGGCTGGGTGCGCTGATCGGGACCTCGGTCAACGACTTCTCAACCAACCTGCCTACCTACGAAGCCCGCCTGCGGCAGGAATCGGCGGAGGTGATCGGGTTGCTCGATGAGTGGGGCGTGGAGTTGGTCCCGTCGTTGGTGTTCGATTTCGTAAACCCGGGTGCGGCAATGTCGATGGCGGCGCGGACGTTGACCGGGCTGGGATCGGTCTTCACGAACGCGTTCCTGATCGTGCTGACGGTCATATTCATGCTGCTCGAGGCGTCGAGCCTGCCTGGCAAGCTGCGACGGGCGTTCGGGGAAAAGGCAGCATCCTTTCCACAGGCCGCCGAGTTCACCGATAGCGTCAAGCGTTACCTGGCGATCAAGACCGCGGTGAGCCTGGTCACGGGCTTGCTGATCGGAGGCTGGGTCTGGATGCTGGGCGTCGACTTCGCGCTGCTGTGGGGATTGCTGGCTTTCCTGCTCAACTACATCCCGAACATCGGTTCGATCATCGCTGCCGTGCCGGCTGTGTTGCTCGCTCTCATACAGCTCGGGCCGGGCAAGGCGCTGATGGTCGCGGTGGCGTTCTTGGTCGTGAACTTCATCATGGGCAGCGTGATCGAGCCGAGGTTCATGGGCCGGGGACTGGGCTTGTCGACCCTGGTGGTGTTTCTCTCTCTGGTTTTCTGGGGCTGGGTGTGGGGCGCGGTCGGCATGCTGCTGTCGGTACCCTTGACGATGACGGTGAAGATTGCGCTCGAAAGCCACGAGGACACTCGGTGGATCGCCGTTCTGTTGGGCCCTGAGGTGAAAGCGCCGCCGAGCGAGTCGGCCAAGCCCGCTAACGGGCTAGCGGCGGACGCCTCATGACGCCCCGGTTTCGGGTGATAATCTCTCAGGGGGAGGTCGGAGCTTTGATCCTTTCGGACCTGGTCCGCGCAATCCGGACCTTCGGCATTGCGGGTTTATGCGTCTCGCTGCTGGGAGCGTCGGAGCCGAGTGCGCCTGCCTTCGAGTCCGACATTTTGCCGATCTTTGAAGCGAACTGCGTTGCCTGCCACGGTGAAGCATCGCTGCAGCAGGGGTTGGATCTGCGCACAGCCGCCGCGGTTCTCAAGGGCGGCAACTCGGGTCCCGCGATCCACCTAGGCTCGTCCGGCAAGAGCTTGCTTGTCGAAAAGCTCGTGACGGGGACGATGCCGCCCGGTGACCAGAAACTCCCAGAGAAGCAGGTCGACCTGATTCGGCGGTGGATCGACGCGGGCGCGGGTGACTCCGGTGAGACGGCAACCTTTGCGGAGGCACCCACCGTCACCGAGCGCGACATCTTGCCGATCATCCAGGCGGGCTGCGTGGCTTGCCACGGCAAACGCAAGCAGGAAGGGGGCCTCGACCTACGCACTCAGGCCAGCCGCTTGCGCGGAGGGAAATCCGGCCCCGCGCTCGTCCCCGGCAAGCCAAGCGACAGCCTGATCATTCAAAGAATCGCTTCCGGCGAGATGCCGCCCTTGAAGCTGATCCTCGAAAGCTCGGTGAAGTCGCCGACCGAGGCTCAGCTCGAGACGCTACGCCAATGGATCGCCGCGGGTTGCCCTCCGGCCCCGGATCCGCCTGCGGAGCGCGCCGTGGTGACTGACGCAGACCGGAACTTTTGGGCCTTTCAGCCGCCGAAGCGTCCGGCGACGCCGAAGGTCGCGCACCCGCAGATGGTTCGCAACCCCATCGATGCGTTCCTGCTTCGCAAGTTGGAAGAGAAGGGCCTGCGCTACTCGCCGCAAGCCACGCGCCGCGAGCTTCTGCGCCGCGTGTACTTGGACCTTACCGGCATGCCGCCTTCCGTTGCCGAACGCAAGGCCTTTCTCAACGACGAACGCCCGGATGCGTATGAACACCTCGTCGACCGGCTGCTCGCGTCACCCGAATACGGTGAACGCTGGGCGCGCCACTGGCTCGACCTGGCAGGCTACTCGGATTCGCGTGGAGTCGGCTTCCAAGACAAGATCCGCCCCTATGCCTGGCGCTTCCGCGACTACGTCATCCGCTCGCTCAACAACGACAAGCCGTACGATCAGTTCCTGACCGAGCAGATCGCGGGCGACGAGTTGGCGGACTACAAGAAGCAGGAAGCCACCCAAGAGCTGATCGATCGGCTCGCAGCGACGGGCTTTCTGCGCACCACGCCCGACTCAACGTACGAGCCGGAGTTCGCCTACCTCGCCGAGCGCATGAACGTCGTGGCCGACACGGTGCAGGTGCTGAGCTCGTCGGTCATGGGCCTGACCGTCGGCTGTGCGCGCTGCCACGATCACAAGTACGACCCCATCCCGCAGCGCGATTACTATCGCTTCAGCGCGATCTTGCAAACCGCGTTCGACCCCTACGACTGGCGGGCACCCAACGAACGCCAGATCGATCTCGCGCTCGAGAGTGAGCAAAACGAGGTGAGCGAATTCAATAAGCCGATCGAAGCAGAGGTCGAGAGGCTCGAGACGTCGCTCGAGACGTTGGCAAAGCCGTTCCGTGAAGAGCTGCTCGCGAAAAGGCTCGCGGCTTTGCCCGAGGATCTCCGTAAAGATCTGCGGGCACTGGTCGCCACGCCGGAGGAGGAGAGAAACGCAGTCCAGAAGTACCTGGCCAAGAACTTCGAAGACGTGGTCGAGATCAGCACCGACGACCTGATCGCCGAGTTCGCCGCGTTCAGGGAAGCGGCCAAGCCCCTGCAAGAGCAACTCTCCAAAGCCAAGGCGAAGCTCAAGCCCAAGCCGTACGTCCGCGCGCTGACCGATACCGGCGGCGAGCCGTCGACACACTATCTGTTAGGCCGTGGCGAGGCGCTTTCGCCGGTCGAGCCGGTCGAGCCGGGTGTGCCGGCGGTGTTGCAGGTGGGGCTCGAGCCTTATCAGGTGAAGCCGCCCCGGCCGGGAGCCGACACCAGTGGCCGCCGCTTGGCGCTGGCGCGTTGGCTGGGGCAGCCGAATCATCCCTTGACGTCCCGCGTGATGGTGAACCAGTTGTGGATGCGCCACTTCGGCCGGGGGCTTGTGGCGAGCCCCTCGAACTTCGGCCGGTCGGGGACACCGCCTTCGCACCCGGCGTTGCTCGATTGGCTGGCGACGGAATTCGTCGAGAGTGGCTGGAGCCTCAAACATATGCACCGGCTGATGGTCACCTCCAGCGCCTACCGCCAGGCGTCGCGCAAGGACCCCGCTGCTCTGGCCGCCGACCCCGGCAACACCCTGCTCTCTCGGATGCCCTTGCGGCGCATGGATGCCGAGCAGCTTTACGACTCGATCCTGAAAGCGACGGGCCGGTGGGACCCGAAGCGGTTCGGGCCGCCCGATCCGGTTGAGGTCAAGGAGAGCAAAGAGGTTGTTGCGAAAGGAACCGAGTCCGGTTTCCGGCGCAGCATCTATGTTCTCCAGCGCCGAACCACGCGGGTCTCCTTGATGGACGCGTACGATTTGCCGCACATGACGCCCAACTGCATCGAGCGGCGCGAATCGACCGTGGCCACGCAGGCCTTGCACATGATGAACAGCGAGCAGATGTGGGACCACGCGCGGTATCTCGCGGGCCGCATCGTCGACGGCGTAGGCGACGACTCGCGCCGCCAGGTCGAGCAACTTTTCTTGCGTTTGTTTTCGCGCGCGCCGGAGGAAGTGGAGCTCGAGCGCTCGCTGGAGACGCTGGAGGAACTGGCGGGGCACTGGCCCGAGCGGCTCGCGCAGGACGGCGTGAAGACGCCGATCGGCTGGACATCCCGCTGGCTGGCGCTCGCGGGGCTGTGCCACACGATGTTGAATTCCGCGGAGTTCTCGTTTATCGATTAGCCTCTCCCCAGAGCCTGCCGTAGTGCCTGGAGTATTCTAGGAGCAATTACCGGTGAAACCCACGACCCAACCGACGCGACGCGATTTCTTCACGCGGATTGCCGATGGCCTCCACGGCACCGCGCTGGCGTGTCTGCTGGGTAAGGATCTCTACTCGCCCGAGGCGGCGGTCGCCGCCACCGCAGCCCCTGATGTCTACGACCTCGCGGCCAAGCGACCTCACTTCGAGCCGAAGGCCAAGGCGGTGATCCAGCTCTTCATGAATGGGGGGCCGAGCCAGGTCGACCTGTTCGACCCGAAGCCGGCGCTCGACAAGTATGCGGGCACGATGCCGACGCGTGACCTTGTCACGGATGTGCTTTTTTCGAAGGCCACCGGTGGCATCCTGCCGTCGCCGTACAAGTTCTCGAAACACGGTCAATCAGGGATCGAGCTTTCCGAGGTTCTGCCCCACACGGCGGGGGTCGTGGACGATATCGTCGTCATTCGCTCGATGTACAGCGAGCACATCAACCACGAGCCGGCGCTGTTTTTGATCCACACGGGCCGTCTCACGCCGAACCGTCCGTCGCTCGGAGCCTGGGTGGCCTACGGCCTTGGCACGGAGAACCAAAACCTTCCTGCCTATGTCGTCCTCGACGACCCCAAGGGCCTGCCGATCAACGGCATCCAGAACTGGCAGTCGGCTTGGTTGCCGCCGGTGTATCAGGGAACACGGTTTCGCTCGGAAGGTGCGCCGGTGCTCAATTTGGAGCCGCGTCCGGAGTGGCCCACCCCGGTGCTGGAAGCCCAGCGCAAGCTGCTTCGCTGGATGGACGACGCGCACCGCGGCAAGCGCCCCGGTGAGCCAAACCTTGACGCGCGTATCTCAAGCTACGAATTGGCGGCGCGAATGCAGCTCGAGGCGACCGACGCGCTGGACCTGTCGCGCGAGAGCGAGCAGACCAAGCAGAGGTACGGCCTCGACGACGAACAGACCCATTCCTACGGCAAGCGCTGCCTGATGGCCCGGCGCTTGGTGGAACGCGGCGTGCGTTTCGTCCAGATCTACATCGAGCAGCAGATCTGGGACAATCACTCCGAACTCGACAAGGGCTTGCGCTATTCCTGCCGCAAGACCGACAAGCCGGCCGCGGCCCTGCTGAAAGACCTCAAGCAGCGCGGCCTGCTGGATTCCACGTTGGTTGTTTGGGGCGGCGAGTTCGGGCGTCTGCCCATTGCGCAGGTGACGGGTGATCTGTCCAAAGCGGGCCGGGACCACGGGCCGAGCGGCTTCAGCAGTTGGATGGCGGGCGGCGGCGTGAAGGGCGGGACGACCTACGGCGCAACCGACGAGCTGGGCCACAAAGCGGTGGAAGGGCGCGTCAGCGTCCACGACTACCATGCCACCATCCTGCATCTGCTGGGCATGAACTTCCGCGATTTAAGCTTCCATCGTCACGGCCTCGACGAACGATTGACCGATCAGTTCCCGGCGCGGGTGGTTTCCGAGATTCTCGCCTGAGGGGTTAAGGAAGGTCGGCGCCGACGAGAGCCGACCCTCGCTTAGGTGGAGCATGCAGATCACGGATTGATGGAGCTTCTCGTTTCTTCCCTGGGCCCCGTGTGCGACCCAGTTGGCACAGGGCCCGATTGACAATGACAGCCGCCGAGGTTGCTTCCGAGATCACGCGGGACATCGTGGTGCGCCTCGCGGAGGAGTCCGCCCGCGCGGGTGTCTCCAAGCCAGTCGTTGTGATGGTCACCGGGCCGCCCGCCACAGGAAAGACCGCTCTTTGTGCCGAGATTGCCGGGAGGCTCGGGATTGACCGGGTCGCCACGCTCGTCGATGACCGCGAAATCTACTCGCGCGCGGTTCGCGAGCGGCTCGGGGTCACCGGCATCGATCACGCGGCGCGGGACATGGACCGGCTCAAACGAGATCTGATCAGCCTTCGCGAGGGGAAGTCTGTTCCTGATAGATCCTACGAGCGCTATCCCGATCGAGCCCCGCGGTTGGTGTCCTGCGGAACCCTGGCCCCCAAGGCGGTGATCTTATTGGACGGCTTCGCATGGTGTTATCAAGACTTCGACGGGCTATGGGACTTGAAGTACGTCCTGCTGCCTCGCTCGTTCGAACAAAGCGCCCGGATGTCGTCGGGGCGAGACACGGCGGAAAGACATTACAGCGATCAACAAGCCGACACCAAGCACCGGGTTACGTACTAAGCGTACTCGCGACACGGGCAAACGCTGCGCCGCGACGCCGATAGAATCTATCGGGTATCGGCTGACTATCGCTTCGAGGTGGAGCAGGAATCTCGGACCGGCTCTGCGCCTCCCACCGCTCGGCTCGCGGATGCCGGACGGCACGGGGACAATCGTTGATGACGCCCACGATGATCCTCTGCCGGCCGGAACTACACCGCGTCGAAGGCGAGGTCCGTCGGGCTTACCACTTGAATCATGCCGTCAGAGGCCTGCTCCGACTCGGTCCCCACAACGAAGCTCCCGGGCACGATTCCTCCAAGAGCTAGATCCGTCCCCCGCCTCGGCCGGCGTGACGCAGCGGCTCGTCGTTGCAACCCGGAGACGGCCCCCAGACCCCGTCTTTTCGCGGGGGCGTCGCCCGAAAAAACGGCACTATTTCGTCTCGTGGCGCGGATCACCCACGCTGACTCAAGTTTCCTTCCCGCGCGTCGATACGCAGTTCAGAGAGACCTTATCACGGGTTGGTGATGGATCTAGCAACGATCATCGGCATAGTTCTGTCCATTATTCTTGTGCTGGCCGCGATCGTGATGGGCGGCTCGCCCATCATGTTCGTCAATGTGCCGTCGGCACTCGTCGTCGTTGGGGGCACCATCGGCACGACTCTGATGCGTAATCCGTTGGCCACCGTGTTGGGGACCTTCGCCGTTGTGATGAAGGCCTTCACGATCAAGGTGCCCGAGCCGATTCCGCTCATCACTCAGATCGTTCAATTGTGCAAGCAGGCGCGCAAGAACGGCATGCTGGCGCTGGAGAACGTCGAAATCGACTACGCCTTCCTCGGCAAGGGGGTCGGGCTGGGCGTGGACGGCGTAGAGCCGGACCAGATTCGCTCGATCCTCGAGACGGACATTCGATCCACGGTCGGCCGCCACAAGCGCGGACAGGAGGTCCTTCAGGGCATGGGAGCCGCCGCGCCCGCGTTCGGCATGATCGGGACGCTGATCGGCCTGGTTCAGATGCTTGCGTCAATGGAGGACCCATCAAGCATCGGGCCCGCCATGGCCGTCGCACTGCTGACGACGCTTTACGGCGCCATGCTCGCCAACGTGATCTGCCTGCCGTTGGCCGACAAGCTCAAAGTCCGCTCGCAGGAAGAGGCGCTGAGCATGATGGTGTGCCTGGAGGGGGTCCTCGGGATGGTCAACGGTGAGAACCCCAATCAGATCTCGCAGAAGCTCAAGTCATTCCTCGCTCCCAAGCTTCGTGAAGAAGAAGTCAAAAGCTAACCATGGAAAACGAACCCGAAGAGGCAAAAGCAGGTGCCCCGGAGTGGATGGTCACTTTCGCCGACCTGATGTCGCTGCTGCTGACCTTCTTCATCCTGTTGCTGTCGTTCTCGAACACGGAGATTATCAAGTTCCGGGTGATGGCGGGGTCGGTTCGAAACGCACTGGGCATGAAGTCGGACTTCGCTCTCTCCGACATCCCGACGGGCGAAAAGCTACTACCGTATGAAGACCCCAAGCAGGGGGAGGGGAAGGCTGCGGAGCGGGAGAAGACCGCCCAGGAACTTCGAGAGATGCTCGAAAACTTGGGGTTGGGGCAGCACGGCGAAGCCAGGGTCACCAAGAGAGGGGTTGTGCTTCAGCTCAGCGGCGACTTGCTATTCGAGTCGGCCGCCGCTCAGATCAACAAGAAGGCGCTGCCAATCCTTGATGGGCTGGCGGCTCTCATCGCGGAGTCCAACCGCTCGGTCGACATCCTCGGCCATACCGACAACGTGCCGATCGCAACCCAAGTCTACCCGAGCAACTGGGAGCTCTCGGCGGCTCGGGCTGGTCAGGCGGTGCGCTACCTGGCGGGAAAAGGAGTGCAGCCGGTGCGCATGCGGGC
>JAKZVK010000095.1:0-2879 GCA_047516085.1 Bryobacterales bacterium | reverse complement strand
GCCTCGCCGAGTCGCCTGAAGCTCAGCGCATTGCGCTCGTGCGCCGTGGAGCGCGTCCTGCCGCCGTCTGGGCGGACCTCGACGCCGGGGATCGGTGCATTCAGCACGCCAAGGCCGGCCCGCCCATCAGCACGGGCGGGTACAACAACAACATCCAGCTGTTTCAGGCGCCCGGCTATGTGGCGCTGCTCAACGAGCAGAACCACGATGTGCGGATCATTCCTCTGGACGGGCGCCCGCACGTCGGGCCGACGGTGCGCCAGTGGATGGGGGACTCGCGTGGCCACTGGGAGGGGCAGACCCTCGTCGTCGAGACCACCAGCTTCAACGGGAAACATGACCAGATCGGGCGTCCGCTGCTGTCGACCGGCGAGCATCTGTCGCTTGTCGAACGATTCACCCGCATCGACCCGGAGACGCTGGGATACGAGTTCACGGTCACCGATCCCACCATCTGGACGCGCCCATGGACTGCGCAATACCCCATGAAGAAAAATCCAGATCTGATCTACGAGTTTGCGTGCCACGAGGGGAACTACGGCATGACCAACATGCTCGCTGGGTCCCGCGCACAGGAGAGGGACGCTGCTCAAGCTGCAAAAGAATGATCGGTGTCGGTGAGACGCTGACGCTGACCTCAAACTGACGCACGCGGCCAATGTCGGTCGCGCAGAAAGGCCCGGAGTAGGGCCTACGACGTCGAATACACCGTCAGCTCGACGGCGTCGATGTCAACACTGTTGGCGTGCTGAGTGAGTCGTACGCCGACGGCTCCGGCTGCGAAATCGGCGGCGCTGAGGGTGCTGCCCCACATGTCGGTATTGCTGCCCGCGCTCGTAAACGTGGTGCCGGCGCACCCGCTGGAACCGGACACGGAGGCGATGGATGTCGAGCTACCGACGAGCGTCCCACCGTCGGTCAACTGCACGGTGTTGCTTCCGCTCGGGCTCTTGTATTTGACGCGAAGCAGAATGCCGACCACGGTCGCGCTTGCGGGAAGCGTGAAAGACGAAAAGGTGAAGTGGGCCCACGAACCGGCGATGACGCCGCCCGTACAGTTGCTGTTGGGTGGCCCAAGGGGGTTGGCGTTTGGCGGAAACGGTGTCCAATCCGCATTGTTCTTCACTGACCAACTGGACGCGTATTGAGCTTCCGACGATTCTTCCGCCGGCTGGTTCGACCCCCGTGTGAACCACCACCACAGGAAGAGCAGGAGAAGGATGAAGAGGATAGAGGTGGTCCCCATCCTTCAGACAGCTCGGCGGCCCAATTAAGGTGAAGTCCGGGTTCATAGGTCAGGCCGCGTCGGGCTGTGATGAGGCAGGGCAGAGCCCCGGTCTCAGAGCACCCCCCACAGTGTACGCCTCGGCGGGCGTCAGGTCCCCGAGCGACGAGTGCGGTCGCCGTTCGTTGTAGAAATCGATCCACCAGCCGATGCCGGCGCGAGCGTCTGAGCCCGTGGCGTACTCAGCCAGGTAGACCTGCTCATATTTAAGCGAGCGCCATAGCCGCTCGATGAAGACGTTATCCATCCAACGGCCCTTGCCGTCCATCGAGATGTGGATACCGGCGTCCTTGAGGACGTCGGTGAAAGCCAGGCTCGTGAATTGGCTGCCCTGGTCGGTATTGAAGATCTCGGGCGGACCGTAGCGTTCGAGCGCCTCGTCCACTGCCTCGACACAGAAGCTCGACTCGAGCGTGTTCGACAGCCGCCAGGACAAGACCTTCCGGCTTGCCCAATCCATGACCGCGACCAGATAGAGAAAGCCGCGCGTCAGCGGAATGTACGTCACGTCCGAGCACCACACCTGATTCGGCCGCGTGATCGCCAGATCGCGAAGCAGGTACGGGTAGATCCTGTGCTCCGGGTGCCGCTGAGATGTCCTGGGCCGTTGGAAGACCGCCTGCAGGCCCAAGAGCCGCATCAGGCGCCGGACTCGCTTGCGGCTGACCCTGGCGCCCTGGCGCAGCAGCCAGCGCGTCATCTGCCGCGAGCCGTAGAATGGCGTCTCCAGACACTGCTCGTCGATGCGCCGCAGCAGCTGCTGATTCAGCGGGCTCTCGCCCTTGCCCTCGTAGTAAAACGACGAGCGGGCGATCGATACCAGGCGACACTGGCATGTGATGCTGAGCGCTGCGTGGTCGGGATCGACCATCGTTACCCTCCGGCCGTGGCTCAACGACCGAAGGCCTTTGACAAAAACTCCCGCTCGATCACGAGCTCCCCCACCTTCGCTCGCAACTCCTTGATCTCGGCCTCTCGAGACGCTTCCTGGTACTCTTGCTTGCCGGCGAAGCTCGCCAGCACCAGTTCGCGGGCTCTCTTCTTCCAGTTCGCGATCAGATTCGAGTGAACGTCGTACCGAGAGGCCAGCTCAGTCATCGTCGCCTCTTCGCGGAGAGCCTCCAGCGCGACTTTCGCCTTCAGCTCAGCCGGGTAGCTCCGTCTCTTTCGTGGCATTCCAGATTCCTCCTGTCGGATCTGGACTCCACCTTAACAACCTGTCCGAAAATCGGGGACCAGCTCTGGTTGTCTATCAACGCGTTGAGATGGTGCAGTCTCATGAAAGCATACTCCAGGGGTTGAACGAGCTCTT
This sequence comes from Bryobacterales bacterium, assembly GCA_047516085.1. Lineage (GTDB taxonomy): Bacteria > Acidobacteriota > Terriglobia > Bryobacterales > UBA6623 > JAKZVK01. The sequence goes on along the minus strand of JAKZVK010000095.1, from coordinate 282 downwards.
TGGTTTCGACCTCGAACACGATTTCGTACTTTCTTCCAAGAAGCGCGCCGCAGTCTTTTATCAGGCCGCTTACAATGAAATTCTGCAGGGAATACGAGGCTCGCCGTTCGTCCATATCGATGAGACTCGCGCCAATACACAGGTGAGCAAGACAAGCGAGGGGGGTGGTTATGTGTGGGTGTTCACGAACCATCGAGACGTTGTCTACGTTTACACTGATGCGCGAGAGGGTGACGTAATCCTTAAAACTATGGGAAAGAGTTTTGGCAGTTCACCCACGGG
>JAKZVK010000094.1:0-6400 GCA_047516085.1 Bryobacterales bacterium | reverse complement strand
CCTGTTTGCAGCAACGGGGTGAACTCGGTCGTGCTACCCGACGATTTCAAGCTCCCGCTGTGCAGCAGCACAACCTCTTGCAAGCCTGAAGTCATCGCCTCGTCCGCGTTGAACGGTGTCTCGGCGGCCGCGTTGCCCGCGCCGATGAAGACGATCTCCTCGGGTAGCGCGCCCAACTGTGGGTGTGGATTGTACTTGTCCCACACGATCTCGTTCTTGGGCCAGGCCACGCCGAGCGCATCCATCAAAGGCGTGACGTCGGTCGGGGGAGGCGGCAGCGGCGCGTTGGGACTGAAGGGACTCCGCTGCGCCGGCTGCGGCGACAGCTCGATGTTGAACGCCGGCAGAGGGTCCACCGCCACCAGGCTCGGATTGCCCGCCTTGACGTACTCGGTCAGCCGCTCCAGTTCCTCGCCCGTCAAAGTATGCGGCAAGACGGCAACCAGCACATCGAGATCGCCGGGATAGTCCCTGTCCGCCGGGACACGAACGACCTCATACTGCTTACGCAACTCGGCGACAATCGACCAATCGGTGGAGCGCTGCTTCGTCTGGAAGTCGAACCCCCCAAACATGTTCACTTTGCTGATCAACACGCCGACCTTCTTGCGCGCGGCGTTCGAAACCACGCGCACCGAGCGCATCAGCTCGTACTCGGCCGGCAGGCCCGGGTCGAAGAACGGAATCACGAACTCTTCCGCTCCGGCGGTGAACGCCAGCCCCAGGAAGATCTCGTCAGGACCACCCGAACTCTGCTCGAAGATCGGCAGCGGCCGCGGACGGATGTTGTAACGGTCCTGCGCTTCGCGGGCTTCCGGCGTGTACTTCTCCGTATCGATGACACGTGCGTGGATGCGGCCTCCGCCCCGCGCGTTGAACTCCCGCAATACGCTAATGATGTTGTTGCGCGTTTGCAGGTACTGTCGCGGCACATCGGGGCCTAAATAGGCCTGAATGAAGACCGGCCGGTCGGCATCGAGCCCATCGATCAGTGAAACCGTCTCACCTGACAGCGAGTGCAACCGCTCGGCGGTGGCATCGATGCGTCCCCCGAGGCGCCCGGTGAGAATTGTGAAGCTCGCGACGATGACGACCATCGCGGCGGCGCGCGCCAGATAATGCCGGCCCAGCGGAACCGCCCCCTTGCCCGTCGGCCAGTGCCGGCGTCCCAGCAGCGCCACGTTGAGGTACAGCATCGCCAGCGTGAACAACACAAAATAGAGCACCGCCGACAGTGAGATGACTCCTGAAGACAAATCCCGGAACTGCTCGACGAACGAAAGCTCCTCGATAAGCCGCTGCACCCTGCCGCTGAAGATCACGCCGGCGTGGCTGATAAACACCGGCACCGCGCAGAACACCGCCCCGAGCATGAACGCCACCGTCAGGTTCGATGTCAACACCGAAGCCAGCATTCCCAACGACAGCAGGGCCGCCCCCACCAGCCAGTAGCCAAGGTAGGTCGACAACATCAGCCCCAAATCCGGACTGCCCAGCCACATCAATACCATCACGTGACTCAACGAGAACAGCAGCGCCACCGTGTAGATCGCCAGCGCCGCCAGGTATTTGCCGGCAACGATCTCGACGTCCTTCGCCGGCAGGGTTAAAAGCAACTCATCTGTCCCGTTGCGCTTCTCCTCGGCCCACATGCTCATGCTGATGGCCGGAATCAGAAACACCAGCAAGTACGGAATGACCCGATTCAATGGGTCCAGGTTCGCCAGATTGCCGGCGAAGAACGACTGCTGCCAGAACGCCGCCACCGCGCTCAGGAACACGAACAGCGTGATGAAAACGTAGCCCGTTGGGCTTGAGAAGTAACTGGTCAGTTCACGAAGCAGAATCGCCTTCGGCAGGCGCCAACGATCGTTCATTCCACACCTCCCGTGCTTCCCGACGTCGCGGCGCCCGCCGGCGGACTTTCCTCGGGTGCCGACTCCGCCACTGCGTCGGCGTCAGCGGTCGCAGCGCCTTCCGCGCCCGGCTTTTCGGCGCTCGGTGCGGACGCCGCGCCATCAATGGAGACCTTCGGCGCCGAGGGCGATTGGGCCTTGGGTGGTCCGGCCGACTTGCCCGTCAGCCGGTAGAAGGCGTCCTCCAGAGTCTGCCCGGCCGCCATTTCGTCAACCGTGCCGTCGAAGGCCACGCGCCCGTCATTCACCAGGATCACGTGGTCCGCAATTGCCTGGACTTCTTGGAGGATGTGGGTCGAGATCAAGATCGTCTTGGTCCGCCCCAGCTCGCGGATCAATTCGCGCACGTCGTGGATCTGATTCGGGTCGAGGCCGCTGGTCGGCTCGTCCATGATTAGGATGTCGGGTTCGTGCAACAGCACCTGGGCCATGCCGACCCGCTGCCGATAGCCCTTCGAGAGTTTGAAGATGCTCTTCTCGAGCACGGTCTCGAGATGGCACTGGCTCACGACCGCTTCGATGCGTTCCTTGATCCGCTCCTGCGCCAAGCCGCGCGCGTTTCCAAAAAACTGCAGCAGCTCGAGCGGTGTCATTTCCGGATACAGCGGGCCGTTTTCCGGCAGGTAGCCCACCCGGGCCACCGCCTCGATGCGATGCGACGCGACGTCGAGTCCGGCGAGCAGCGCCTTCCCCGAGCTGGGCGTCAGATAACCGGTCAAGACCTTCAGCGTGGTTGACTTGCCCGCGCCATTGGGTCCAAGGAACGCTGCGACCTGCCCCTGGGGTACGGTGAACGAAACATCTCGAATGGCGGCAAACTCCCCGTAGAATTTGCTGAGGCTACGAGCCTCGATCATCGCCATGCCATGGGAAACTGACATAGTTTGGTCTTCTCGGAACTGTATTTGGTCGATTCGGTTTCGGCTTGCTCTTGCCGCGAGTATCGCCCGCCGAAGGCGGACCGCAGACCCTCAGCAACGGTCCCCTCCCGCAACAGGGACTTCCTTTCAATGGTAACGGAACCAGCCGGTGGGCTCAAGAACCCCAGATAGCACCCGCGGCTTTCCGCCTCGGAGCAGGGGATGCTTTCAAAGCCCCAGCGGGCCGAGCTTCGACTGTTTTCACTTCAAATCCCGCCCGGCCGACGACAACGCCAACCGTCCATGCTTGACGCCCTTCGTGCTGATCAGCGCGTCGGCGATCTGCTGCACCTTGGCCGCCGGCCCCTTGATCAACAGCACCTCCAGGCAATTGTCGTGGTCCAGATGGACGTGGAGAGTCGAGAGGATCGCGTCGTGGAAGTCGTGCTGCAGGTCGAGCAACTTGTTGTTGAGCATCCGGACATGGTGATCGTACACCAGCGTCACCGACCCCACGACCTCGGTATCGGGCGACTTCCACGACTCCTCGACCAACTCGTTACGAATCAGATCGCGAAACGCTTCCGAACGGTTCTGGTAGCCGCGTTCTTCGATCAGCGCGTCAAACTGCTTGAGCAGATCCGCATCAATGGCCACCCCAATGCGCGAAAGGCTACTCATGCTCCTTGAAGCCTACCGAAGCCGCCCCCAACCCGCAACGGTGCACCTCCAACGACGAGGCATGGGCGTAGCGTGTGGCGCCCGGCACGTCCACCCAGCGCTGCGGCCCCTCGGCCACCCGTGCCTCGCACACTCTGCTCCATGTAATCCCGGTAGTGTCTCAGTTTGGATCTCGGTATAGGGACTGGGGACGGCCGCGGATGTGGATATTCGAATCGACCACGTCAGAACGGGAATTGCGGGGGCTGAAGCCGCCAGATGGAAGGACGCTGAAAGCGCCCTGAGGTGCGACCGGGAGCGATCGCATAACCGGCCGTAAACGACCGGCCTACACGCGCTTCGCGCCGAAGCCGCCTGAAGGCGCCTGTCGGAGGCGCCGAATGAACGGGCCGCCTGAACCGACTGGGCCGACAGAAGTCTGAAACTGAGACACTACCGTAATCCCTCAAACACTCCGCCACCCGGAATCTGCGCTAGAATAAGGGCGCACTTTTCCCGACACCATGTACCGCCAGGCCCTTGTCGCAGCCCTTCTGGGCGCGGTTTTGCTGCCCGCCCAAGAGGTCGAAACTACTCCCGACTCGACCATTCAGGTCGACGTCAACGTCGTCAACGTCCCGGTCACCGTTGTCGACGATGACGGCAACTTCGTCATCAACCTCACCAAGGACGACTTCCGGGTGTTCGAGGACGGTCAACCCGTCCAAATCCGCTACCTCAGCCACAGCGAGGACAAAGTCAACATGCCGCCGCTCTATGTCGGCTTCGTGGTCGACAAGAGCAGCACGGCGCGACGGTACTACAAGACCTACAAGAAGTCCATCGGCGACTTGGCCTTCGCCCTGGTTCCCGAAGGCGGCAAAGACCGGGGCTTCCTGCTCGGCTACCACTCCGAGGTCGACTTGCTGGTCAAGATGACCGACGACGCCTACTACATCTCCGAGGAACTCGAGAATCTCAAGCACGGCGGCGGCAGCGCCATGTTCGACGCCATCTATGAGGCCTGCACCAAACACCTAGCCAGCGTGAGGTACAACGGCCCGGGTGAACCCCGTAAGGTGATCGTCATCATCGGCGACGGGCATGACAGCGCCAGTAAGCGCTCCATCGACGAAGTGATCGACGCGGCCCAGCGGCACCAGGTCACGATCTACGTCATGAGCACAGTCGCCTGGGGCTTCCACGAGGCCGAAGCCAAAAACCTCGACCGGCTCGTTAAGGCGACCGGCGGCCACCTGGTGCAGCCCATGGACAACATGCACAAGGACGTTTCCGGCTATCTCTCGAAGCCGCAAGACGCCGGCAACTTCGTCTACACCGTCGGTACCGGAGAATACGAGCAGGCCAAACTGCAAGCTATCTTCGACGCCATCACGGACATCACCGGCACCATCCAGAAGCAGTATGTGCTGGGCTACGTCCCGCCGACACCGTTCAGCGACGGGAAGTTCCGCAGGATAAGAGTCGAGGTGAATCTCAAGGACCTGAAAGTCGACATTGAGATTCGCCACCGCACCGGATACTTCCCCCCGCCCCCCGAAACCTTATAGGGCCTCAGGTTTCGAGAATCACCGGCAGCACCAGCGGGCGTCCGGCCGTCTGCCGCCGTAGGTAGCGGCGCAGGTCCGTCCGGATCTTCTCTTCCATCACGCCCCAGTCGGTCTTCTCTTCGGCGCTCGAACCCTCGACCGTTTTCATCACCACATCGCGCGCGCCATCGAGAAGCTGCGAGCCGTCTTCGGGAACGACGAAGCCGCGCGTCACGATCTCCGGGCCGCTCTCGAGCTGCCCGCTGTGGCGGTTGAGCGCGACGATCGGTACGACGATTCCGAACTCCGATAGGTGCCGCCTGTCGCGGATCACCATCTCTTCGAGGATCTCGTCACCCGTACCCGTATCGATGCAGACCCGCCCCACCGGCACGCTCTCCCGCCGACGCGCGCCGTTGGCGTCGAGCTCCAGAACGTCGCCGCTCTGCAGCAGAAAAGACTCCTCGAGCCCCGACGACCGCAAGTGCTCGGCCAATTGAATGTGGCGGGCCAACTGCCGATACTCGCCGTGAATCGGGACGAAGTACTTCGGGCGCGTCAGGTTCAACATCAGCAACTGTTCCTGGCGGCTGCCGTGTCCGGACACGTGTAACGGCGGGTTCATGTCTCCGTAGGCGACCTCGGCCCCCCGCCGATAGAGGTGGTCGATCATCCGAAACACCGCCTTTTCGTTCCCCGGAATCAGCCGCGCGCTGAGCACGACTTCGTCTCCGGGCTCGATTACGGCGTGGCGGTGCTTGCCTACCGCGGCGCGAGACAGCGATGACAGCGGCTCGCCCTGGCTGCCGGCGATGATCACGGTGCGGTGCGAGCGTGGCAGCCGATCGAGATCTTGCGGACGGACCAGCAGCTCGTCGGGAATTTTCAACAGCCCTAGCTCGTGCGCTCGCTCCGAAGAGGTCTGCATGCTGCGGCCGACCATCGCTACCTTGCGGCCACTTTCGGCGGAAAGCTCGAGAATCTGTTGCACGCGATGCGTCGATGACGAAAAGCAACTGATAAAGACCGCCCCGTCGGAGCGCTGGAACAGGTCCTCGAGCCGCGGCCGCACCGCGCGCTCCGACGGCGTGAAGCCTTCGCGTTCCGAGTTCGTCGAGTCCGACAGCAGCAGCAGCACGCCCTTCTGCCCGTACTCGGCGAAGCGGTGCAAATCGAACGGGCGACCGTCAATCGGCGTGGGGTCGATCTTAAAATCCGCGCTGTGGATCACCGTACCCACCGGCGTCTGAATCGCCAGCGCCGTCGTATCAGCCGTCGAATGCGTGACGTGGATGAACTCGACCTCGAAGCACCCGAGCGAGATCTTCGCCCCGGCCTCGACCCCATGGATGGTGGGCTTTTCAGCCAGTTCGTGCTCGCCGAGGCGGCGTTCGACCAGCGCCTTGGCGAAGCG
>JAKZVK010000093.1:0-2715 GCA_047516085.1 Bryobacterales bacterium | reverse complement strand
GAGCTCGAGCCGCTCCGGGCCGGGGAACGCCATGTCGATGCCGTAGTTGGCGCTGCCTTCGGCAATGAACGACTGCGGCGAAAACAGCGGGTAGACCGTGAACTCCACCCAGCCGCGCTCGTTGGAGAGGTGCTGTTCGAGCAGCACGTTGTGGACGTGGTGGCCTGGATATCCTTCATGTGCCGCCAGATCGACAGCTCTGTCGATGAAGATCGGCAGATCGGTGTTCACCTGAATGAGGCTCCGGTAGCGGCCCTGGTACCAGTTGTAGCCGCTCCACGACTTGTCGGTGACGTACTCGATGGTGAAGCTCTCGTCCTCGGGGAGCTCGAGCTGTGCTCGCGTGCGCGTGCGCGCCTCGTCGACGGCGGCTCTGAACACGGCGTCGAGCTGCTCGGGCGGAACCACGAAGTCGCTGCGGAAGGCGTTGTAGCGTTCGGCCACCGAGCCGTCGCCGGGCAACAGCGCTTCGAGCTGTTCGATGAGCTCGGCGAAGTGAGCCTCGTTGTTGCGCGGCGAGATCGCGTCGTAGAGGGCGCTCGACTCCTCGTCGAAGCTGTAGCGGTCGCCGCGCAGCATCGCCACCCGAGCCGCGAGCGAGGCGATCTGCTTGTCCAGGTACACGATACGGAGCAGCTCCATTTCGTCGAGGTCGTTGATCGCCGAGTTATCGACGGCCGTGCTGAGCTCATCGGCCTCGGCGGCGATGCTCCCCAGATCGCGATCAGAGCTCTCGGCTTGCTGGCGCCAGTCGGCGGGGCCGTAGTAGGCGTCGACGTAATCGGCGTCGTGCTGCCCGAGAGCGAGGACGAGCTTGACGTAGGCGGTGGCGATTTCGTCCGTCGTCGGAGCAGGCTTGGTAGGCATCGCGCAGCTCGTCAGGCTCGTGAGGAAGACCGCCAGCAACGTCTTTGCTGCTACCGCGCTGAGGTGCTGGCGTATTTGCGTTCGCATGCGGTGGAGTCTCCTACGTCGTCGCGGCCAGGTTCGGCGTCCGACGGTATTACACTCCGCCCCGCGGGTTCTCCAGGGGATTCGAGCAAAGAGCCTTTCCTGGCCGTCGAACCGAGCGTTGTAGATCACGTGCGCCCGAGCGCGAGGATCATCCGATGGGAAGAAAGTCGAGCGTCTGCTCGAGGCGCCCGAGAATCGCCGGTCGCGGGGATGTCACAGGCTCCGTTGAAAAAGGGTGACGGTGATCCGACCTCGATAGTGTGTCGGGGTCAATCCACTGGCATGGAGGATCACCGTCATAAGCAAGAGTCGCAGAACAGAGACAAGTAGGAAAGCGGAGCGCCAAGAGAACCCGCTCCTGGAGGCAGTGGTAGCGGCGCGATCGGATCTACGAGCGCTGGTCATGGACGCGGGCTTCGGGGTGTTGGGTTCGCTGCTGGAAGAAGACCGGGCGGAGCTCTGCGGAGAGCGCTACGCGCGGTCAGAGCAGCGGCGGGCGTACCGACACGGCTACGACGAGGGCTCGCTGGTGATGGGCGGCCGGCGGGTCAAGGTACGCAAGCCGCGGGCTCGGAGCGTCGATGGCCAAGAGCTGCCGCTGCCGCACTGGGAGAGGTTCAAGGCAACAGATCCGCTCGAAGAGCGCGCCGTAGAGCAGATCCTGTGCGGCGTCACGACGCGCAAGTACGAGCGCTCGTTAGAGCGGCTCGACGACGGGCGAGCTTCGTCGGGAACGAGTCGCTCGAGTGTGTCGCGGCGGTTCGTAGCGCGTACAGCCAAGCAGGTGCAGCAGTACCTGGCCCAACCGCTCAATGAAGTGGACCTGCCGGTGCTGGTGATCGACGGCACGCACATGGGCAAGCACTTGTTGGTGATCGCCATGGGCATCGACGCGGACGGCGTCAAGCATGTGCTGGGTGTCGTAGAGGGCACCACGGAGAGCTCCCACGTGTGCCGGTCGCTGCTGCGGCAGTTGATCGAGCGCGGCATGCCCGTCGAACGGGCGCGGTTGGTGGTAATCGATGGCTCCAAGGGCCTCCGTAAAGCAGTGCGCGACACGTTCGGCGAGTGGGCCCTGATCCAGCGCTGCCGTGTCCACAAGATCAAGAATGTATTGGAGCATCTGCCAGGGCATATCCGGCCCTGGTTCGCAGCCAAGATCCGCAAGGCGTGGAAGGCGGAGACGGCCACGGCAGCGACCAAGCAGCTCGACGCCGTGGTCAAGGAGCTGGAGACCGATCACCCCGGTGCAGCGGCCTCGCTCAGAGAAGGAATGCAAGAGACGCTCACCGTCACTCGGCTCCGAGTTCAGGGGCCGCTGCTTCGGACGTTACGTTCAACGAATACGATCGAGAACCTGAACGGGACGATCAAACACGTCAGCCGCAACGTAAAGCGGTGGCGCTCCGGGAGCATGATCGTTCGATGGGCGGTTACTGCACTCATCGAGGCCGAGAGCAAGTTCCGGAGGGTTCGTGGCTACCGCGACATCGCCAAGCTCGATGCCGTACTCAACACCGCCGTCGACGTTCCCCTTGAGCAGGAGCGCCGTACTGCGTAACAATCCCCAACCACTTCACCGTCGCCTTAGTTCAACGGACGGTGGGACATCCCCGCGCAGCTGGACGACCGGCGAGGCCACGTACTGGGATAACTATGGGGCCCCGTCAGCGGGCCCAGCTAGACCGGCACGAGACACTGAAGAGCCTCGGCCCCCGCAACCTAGAGGCACCGCCCGACTCGCCGCCGGCAAAGCTTTCG
>JAKZVK010000092.1:0-3156 GCA_047516085.1 Bryobacterales bacterium | reverse complement strand
CGGCAGGCTGACGCGCGGCCCGTGCGACGCGGCCACCTGGCGACCGAACGGACACACGTTGGGAGCGGTGTCTGCGGAGCGCCCTGAACGCAGGGCCTTCAGTGGCTCGCACGGCCGCCCGCGCTAAGCTGACGGCCTCTGGAAGCGGGACGATGCTGTGACGAACAAGCGTTTCGTGCGCTGCGCTGCCTTTAGGTGTATAAAGGGGCCATCCGGGGCGGGCAAATCGGAAATCCCAGTTAACAGCTGCGCCCGCTCCAAATCCGCCGCCGTCAGATCGTCTGGCAGCCTGTCTCCCTGCCATTGCGGCACGAACACGAGCGCGACGACGATGGCCGCGACCAGCACGGCGACGCTGGCAAACGGTAGCGCTGCCCGAAGTCGGCCGACCCATTCATCGCGCTTCGTCGCGGTCATCTCGGTAGCATAGCGCCATGCCACACGACCACCACCGTGATCTTGCCCGGACCGGTCTGCTCGCGGGCTATCATCAGGAGCGGCGCCGCCATGAAAGACCAAGACCTATCTGAATGCCCCGTCTGCGGCGCACCCCCCATATTCGCTCTCTGGCTTGAGGACAACGGGATGTTCGCTGTTGAGTGTCCGGACTGCACGACGTTCACCATCACCAAGTCGTTGGCCGCACTGCTGCGATGCAGCGTGGCGCAGGGCGACCGCGAGGCCCTGGCGCGCTTGTCGGGATACCTCCGCAGCGCTGGCGACGACGGCGAGCGGGAACTGACAGAGGAATCATGGATGCGGCTTGCGGGGCAAAAGCAAGCAGATGGCAGGGGGTTGTACGATCCCTCTGAATTTGCTAGACTCCCTCCGTAGATGAGCCATCTGAAAACTCGACGGGTGACGATCACCCTTCCACGAAGCGTCAACTTCCTCTACGAGGAAACCCTCGCGCGCGTCGAGATCCGGGCACTTGGCTCGCAGGTCCGTCGACGAGACCCTGATGACGGCAAGGTGCTCTCGGCAACAGTGAACGGCAACCTCCACGCGCTGCAGGCTCGGTCCGCGTACGTTGAATCAGTCGACGGCCGGCTCTCCACCTACAGCGAGCTGACACTCCCGGCGTATCAGGGAGGCCAATTCAATCGCACCCGCTCCGAGAATCAGTATCTGACCCACTGGATATACCCGTATCGTGGCAAGTTTCACCCCCGCATGGTGAGGGCCTTGCTGAACATTGTTGGCGTGACCGCTGGCGCGACGGTGCTCGATCCGTATGCCGGGAGCGGCACGACCGCCTTGGAAACGTCGCTGCTTGGCGCACGATTCGTCGGGGTGGACATGTCCCCTCTGTGCGCGCTGCTCAACCGAGTGAAGACTGAATCTCACAAGTCGGTAGTGGGGATCCGTGGTCGGGTTCGCGACCTGCTGGAGGAGACGGACCTCCACCCGGATGACGTCGATCCAGCATCCGAGCGCGACGTGCGCGTTGCCGAGTTTCTACAAGTCGCGAGGATGGTGACCTACAGCGACGTGGCGCGCCGACGGCGCGATCCCGTTAAGTTCCTGCGGCGCAATCTGGAATCCATGCTGTCCTCCGTCGAAGCGCACGCTCGAGCCATCACGCAGTTCGGGATCAAGCCCGGGTCGGTAACCGTGAGCACAGGGGACGCGAGAGACCTGGCCGCCTCTGGTATCAAGCCCAACAGTTGCGACGCGGTCGTGACCTCTCCGCCATACTCGATCGCCTTGGATTACGTGAAGAACGACGACCATGCCCTGACGGCACTGGGCATTGACACCGACGCGCTTCGCGATGCAATGACCGGTGTGCGCGGCACCGGGGCGAAGGAAAAGCTCGCCCTCTACAATGACGACATGCAGCGCATGTTCTCTGAAGTAGCTACGGTACTCCGCCCTGGAGCACGAGCAGCGTTTGTTGTGGGTGATGCTACGGTCGACGGACGCGAGGTCACCACCACGGAGACCATGGCCGAGTGGGGTGCTGAGGCTGGCCTGCGGCGCGATCGGACGATCAATAAGATCGTCTTCGGCCTGTATAACGTCATGCGCGACGAGAAGATTCTGATATTCTCGAAGCCCTGACTAAAAAAGCTGCGAGAAAAACCCACACAAAGCCCTCTGGACCGCTCAACCCGGATGAACGAGAGGGCATCATCCTGGCGGTGAAATCAGCGTTCCTGAAGCTGAGGAACCTGTACGACACGATCATCCCCATCTTCGACGATTACGGATTCAAACCTCCCTCGGCAGGCGTCATCGCTCGCGATCTGTCTGAGAAGATCGAGTTGTCGATCATTCAGCACTGCCAGTCATTTGACCACGGCGTCGGGTTCGACGACCTGCAACGCAACGGCTCTGAACGCTGGGAGGTCAAGATCTGCAAAGGCGCCGGCCTCACCATCAACCAGTCCAAACGGGTCGGTGGTGAGAGCTACATCGTAGTGAACTACAAGGATAATTCAGTGGTAAAGCGGATTTTTGTTCTGCTGAATGCCAGCGACCAATGCTTCTCCGAGAAGAAGCCGAACTCGAACGCGAGGACGCTGAACAAGGCAATCGCCCAGGACCACATCGAGGTCATCTACACAGCTGACGCCTAGTCGGCACCAGATGCGTCGATCTCGCCGCTCGGCTGCCACTTCGGCTCAGCGCCGTGGGGGCTGGAGGTCCTTCCCGCTCGCGCTCATCCGCGCCTGTGCGAGTCGCTGCCTCGCCGTCCATTCCTCCCGAGTCAGATCGGGCTCGGCCCACCAGCTCGTCTCCGGTGGGGGCCGGCCCTTCGGCGGGTAGGTCGGTGTCGCTGGGCGCGTCTACCTGAACCCGGCAGAGTACGCCCGGACGCCCCCGCAGCCCAGCAATCCGCGTGGGTCAACAAACCGCCGAAAATCCCGCTTAAAGAGGCTTCTTGAACCGTTAGAGCTTCCGCCGCTAGATCGAGAAAAGCTCAAGGCTGTCAGTGCAGTCGAAGAAGTCGAACTCAGGCGGGTGCAGGCGTACGCGAAAACGACGTTTCGCGTGCTGCTGATTGTCGGCGGGATGGGCTTTCTGGCAGTCGCGCCCTACTTTAGTCGGAATGCTTGGGTTTTTGCCTCAATTGGTGGGGCAGCCGTCCTCCTCCAAATAGTCGTGACCGTCTGGTACGGCTGGACAAGGAATCCGCTAGCAGCACTTCCC
>JAKZVK010000091.1:0-3570 GCA_047516085.1 Bryobacterales bacterium | reverse complement strand
AATCAGCATGGCAACTGCCAGCCCGGTACCGCACGGCCCGACGACGTACCGTAGAAGGTTCTTGAACATCGGCGTTCTCCCCTGACGATTGTCACGTTGCCGCCGCCGGAGGCACGCGTCACGCTCGCTCATTGTTGTTCTACATCCAGGTAGAGCGCTGCTTCCTCGCGCCCGATCTGGGCCGTGATCTCGTAGCAGCCCGGCTCGGGAAAGAAGACGGCGCCTCGATGAAACGAATAGCGACGTAGGTCAGCCTGAGAGATGTCGTTCGGCTGAAATCCAATGTTCTCCAGGCGATACCGCTCAGCGCGTGAGGCCAGCGCCAAAGCGGTGTGGGAGAAGCCGGCCTTCGCCCCGCTCGCCAGGTTCGCGCCCGAGATCAAGGCCGGGCCCGAAACCTCGTAATCCCGAACCCAGAGCACCGTCACCCCCTCGTTCGGCCCGATCCAGCTGATGGTGCCACTGCCCACGGCGACCCACAGGGGGCCGTCCCCGGTCACCGGGATGATGCCGCGGACGAGGATCTCGGGGCGCCCCACGGGGCACTCCTCCTGTCCGTAGGCCGGAGACACGACGACCAGACCCGTCGCAATCAGCGCGGCGCCAAGGGTTTCGACCTTCATTGGCACTTCCTTGAGAATGGGTTCCTCCAGAGTCTATTCCCGGTCAGGACGCGAGGCAAGGGATTTTTCGGCCTGCCAGCACCTCGGTGGGCGGCGACTGTCCTTGAGCTTCTTGAGGGCAAGAATCTTCACGCGCGTGCTGGCGGCTGGGTCAGGAACACCGGATCATAAGTCGAAAACCGTTGTCGCGCAGGCCCTCAGGGTTGTGACAACAGACCATGACGTCGCCCTTCTAATCGAGCAGGAGTTCCGTGAGCTCCGGAACCCTGTGGGGCGCTTCGCGGTCGCCGGGCGCCTCGAAGTAGAACCGCGACTTGCCGAAAGCCGGCCGCAACTCATCGAACCACGCGGCGCCCCGATCGAACTCCGCAAAGAACGGACGCTTGACCCACTCGGGATCACGCGCTTGGATGAAGTCGCAAACCAGGCGTGGGGTGTCCGGGTCGCCCAGCTCGGGGCCGAGGCTGTCTTGGACGCCTGCCAGCACCGCGCCGTCCAGCATCGTCCCCAAACTGACGATCCCCAGAATCCGCACCTTGCCCGGAAACGCCGACATCGAGGGTCCGCGCACGGAGCGGGCGAGGCCGGAGACCTGGCTATAGGCTTTCTTGAAGATCTCATAGCAACGCACGAGTGGCACCTCGAAATAGTTGCGCGCGCCGGTGTCTCGCTCGACGAACATGTAATACGGAATCAGCCCGAGGCGAACGCCGGTGCGCCACAGCTCGGCCCAGGCGTCGGGATTGTCGTTGACGTGACGGATGAGCGGAGCCTGCATGCGGATTTGAGCCCCGGTGCTGCGGATCCGCTGGACGGCCATCCGGGCAATCTGGGGTTCGAGCTCCACCGGATGCGAGTAGTGACCCATCAGCGCGAGATGCCGGCCGGAGGCGATCACCTCCTCGAACAAGCGGAGGCAGTCGTCCGCGTCCTCATCCGATACGAAGCGCTGTGGCCAATAGGCGATGGCCTTGGTGCCGATACGGATGTTCTGCACGTGCTCGAGGTCGGGTGAGAGCAGCGGCTCGACAAAGCGGCGCAGAACCCGGGTTCGCATGACCATCGGATCACCCCCGGTGATCAGCACGTCGGTAACCTCCGGGTGCGCCTTCAGGTAACTGACGAGGTCGTCCGGCTCACTGGCCTCGAACTTCAGGTCTTCCAGCCCGACGAACTGCGCCCAGCGGAAGCAGTAGGTGCAGTAGGCGTGGCACGTCTGCCCGGCTGAAGGGAAAAAGAGCACCGTTTCCCGGTACTTGTGTTGGATCCCCTGCAGCGGGCGATCGTCGAGCGCCGGAACGTTGTGCGTCAGCTGTCCTGCCGGGTGGGGGTTCAAGCCGAGTCGAAGCTCGTTGACCACCGCCGCCAGCTGGTCGGCGGGCGTTCCGCGCCGGAGCAGGCCGCGTATCTCAGCGAACTTGGCCGGGTCCAGCATCTGGCGCTGGGGGAACACGAGCTGGAAAATCGGATCCTCGGGCACCCGCGACCAGTCGATCAGGTGGTCGACGACGTACCGGTTGGTGCGGAAGGGGAGCACCCGACCGACGACCTCGACCGCCTCGCGCACGTCGGCGTCGAGTCGACCCCAGAACGGAGAATCGGCGACGTTGTGCAGGCCGATGACTTGGTACCGGGTCGGGTAATCGGCAGTCGCCATGCAGCCTCCACAAATCGGCCTGAAGCCGTTGAAGGGAAATCAGTAAGAAGTGAACTGGCCTTCGTGGACAGTCTCGAACTAGTAGCCCGCTCTGCGTAGCGTCGCGTACCGCCCCGTCGGCACCGGCGCTTTGAATGTAGCGCAGCCCTTGCCACCACGTTAGGAACCAAACGATGCGTGGCCCCCGAGCGTCAGTCGAGGGGCCGGGCTGCGATGCGCTCGCGTCACGGAACCGGGACGCGAGCCTTCAGTTCCTCAAACCAGTGGAGGACGAGGCCCACCGCACCGCCAGAATACCAGTTACTCTCGTAAGAACGTGAACCGCTTCAGTATCCAGGGCGCCTGGCGCCACCACGTATGTGGCTCGACCATCCGCGCGGGAACAGCAACCGTCAGCGGGGCTTCGTCGAACGGGTACGGGTCGATGAGGATCCGGCCGTCATCCAGCGGCTTGATCTCGACCGAGATTCGGTCCGCCCAGCTTCGGCGCGGCACCTCGTGAAACACGAGATGGTCCTCCCCGAGCCCCTTCGCTTCGCCCTCCACCGGCGCGAGGACGGCTGAACACAGCGCCAGTGAAAGCGCGTCGAGAGTCTGAAGCAGGCGCGCATGGGGGTTCCGCTGTGTCGGCGCGAGCGCGGCCTGCCAGAACCGGTCCTTCTCGAGACGATGCTGGAACTCCGCCTGCATCTGCTGCACGTCGGCCAGGAACCGTCGCGACTCCTTTTCCGGTGCCTTCGGATACAGCGCCCGACCGAGCTGGCGAGTGAACTCGGGCGGAGGATCAGGATTACACTGCGCCGCGTAGAGCCGAGAGGCATGATCGGCGACTAGCAGGCTCGCATACGGATGCGCTTCGGCCAACCGGGGAATGCCCAGCCGCCATCGTTCCATGCCCGCCACCGGGTTCTCCAACACCTCACCCAAACCTTGCGGCAGTCCGTCTTCGGCGGACAGCGGAGGGTCTGCCTCCCACTCCCACCAACCGCTGTCGTGTTCGGCCACGGCTAGCACCACTTCCCGGCGCAGGCGCTCCGGATCGGCGGACGCAGCGAAACGGCCCGGGACAGCGAACTCTTCGTTGCCCCAATGAACCGCCATCTGCCCGGCTAGCTCCGCGTGCGCCGGCTGGGTAATCAACCACACCTGCGGTCCACGTTTCGTCTTCAGCATGGTTTCACCCTAACAGCCCGTGGTGAAAGTCCCGCGTCGCATCGAGGTCCCGCTAAGGTCAAGCCGAAGCCGAGGTCGGCCCGAGGGAGGCGCGAGGAGGGAGAATACCGGGAGTAT
>JAKZVK010000090.1:0-11767 GCA_047516085.1 Bryobacterales bacterium | reverse complement strand
CTCGACGAGCCGACGACGGGACTCGATCCCCAAGCGCGGCGACGGCTCTGGGAGATCATCCGCGCTCTGCGCTCGGAGGGTCGCACGATTCTCCTGACGACGCACTACATGGATGAGGCGGAAAAGATCTGCGATCGCGTGGCGATCATCGATCGCGGCCGCGTGATCGCCATGGGTACGCCGCAGGAGCTGATCGCCTCTTTAGGCGCCGCCCAGATGATCGAGTTCGCGCTGGCAGGGTCCGACGATAGCGAACAGGGTGACTGGTACAACGCGCTACCCGGCGTCCGCGGCATTCGCGCTGATAACTCTCACGTCTCGCTCACTGTCGCCGAGCCGCACGTGACGATCCCGGCTCTGCTCGAAGGGCTGCGCGAACGAGGTGAGACGCTGCAACGCCTCACCACGCGTCATGCGAGTCTAGATGACGTCTTCCTCAGACTGACAGGCCGACACTTCGAAGAGCAGGACGGATGACGCAGTATCTCCCGCTACGGCATCTGTTTCTGATGCGGATGCGGCTGTTCTTTCGCGAGCCGGAAGCGTTGTTTTGGGTATACGGGTTCCCGCTGTTGATGATTGTCGGGCTGGGCGTGGCCTTTACCGGTCGCGGCGAGAAGGAGGTACGCGTCCGCGTGAGCGCGGCGGCCGAAGCTGAATTGGGAAAGCTCGCCTCAGCGCTTGAAGCCGAGCCCGGCTTCGTCGTGCGCCGGGTTCCCCTCGAGGAGGCCGAGGCCGTGGCGGCGGCTGGGCCGTGGGACCTGACGGTGATCCTCCGCGATGGCCGATTCGAATATCACTTTGATCCGACCGTACCCGAGAGCCACTCGGCGCACGCGCGAGTCAATCGCGTACTTCAGGAAGCCGCGGGCCGCACAGACGAGGTTCCGACCGAAGTGCGGCATGAGAGTGTTCCCGGGAACCGCTACATCGATTGGCTCATCCCCGGCCTGCTGGGTTTGAACATCATGGGCGGAGGGTTGTGGGGTGTCGGCTTCGTGGCCGTCGACCTGCGCATCCGCAAGTTACTGAAACGCTTTAACGCGACGCCGATGCGGCGCGCGCATTTCCTACTCTCGCTGATGGGAGGTCGGCTGGTTTTTCTGCTTCCCGAGATCATCGTGGTGTTCGGCACGGGCTGGCTGGCGTTTGGATTGAAGATTCAGGGAGGCATCCTCTCCCTACTGATCATTTCGCTGGTGGGCGCCGCGTCGTTCGCGGGCATCGGCTTGTTGGTGGCGTCGCGAGCCCAAAAACTCGAAACCATCTCGGGCTTGATGAACGCCGTCATGCTGCCGATGTGGATTCTCTCCGGTGTGTTCTTTGGTGCGGAGCGCTTCCCCGCCGCGATGCAGCCGGTGGTGCAAGCGCTGCCGCTCACGCAACTCAACAACGCACTCCGCGGCGTTGTGCTGCAAGGCCACGGCGTCCATCAAGAATGGCAGGCGATCGCGATTCTGCTGGCCTGGGGCGGTGCCGCGTTCCCCCTCGCGATGCGCTGGTTCCGCTGGCAGTAGGACCGGCGCAAACCTCCCACCGAGTTGTCCGGTGGTTGAGATTGCCCAGGATAGAATGAAGCGGGTTGAGAATGGCGAGCCCGTTTGAACATCTGTACGACCGGTATCGCGGGGCGCTTGTGGGCTTGGCCGTGGGCGACGCGCTGGGAGCCCCCTACGAGGGTTGCCCACCCGGCACGTTTGAGCCGAGCGCGGACCTGTGCACGGATCGGCACTTGCACCCGGGCGAGTGGACCGACGATACCGCCATGGCGCTCTGCCTGGCAACCAGCCTCCTCGAGTGCCGGGGTTCTGACGCGCGCGACCAGATGGACCGCTACGTACGCTGGAGGCGGGAGGGCTACCTGAGTGCGTACGGTCGGCCCATCGGGATCGGCGGAACCGTGTCGGCTTCGCTCGACCGCTACGAAGCCACCGGTGACCCAATGGCCGGCGTCGCCCAACCCCGAACCGGCGATCCGCAAACCGCCGGCAACGGCTCTCTGATGCGCCTCGCGCCGATCCCAATGTATCTTCTCCACGACGGCCCGCGCGCGATCGAGTTAGCGGCCGAAATGTCCAAGACCACCCACGGGGCGGCCGAAGCCATCGACGCCTGCCGTTACATGACGGGGCTACTGATCGGCGCGCTTCGGAACGAGTCGAAGGAGACTTTGCTGAGCGATCTTTATTCCCCGGTCTACAACTACTGGTTCTTCCAAGGTGTTGGCTTGACTCCGCGCATCGATGCCATCGCGCGAGGCGTCTACAAGCACAAGAAGGCTTCAGACCTGCCGGCCACCGGCTACGTGGTCGACACGCTGGAAGCTGCGCTGTGGGCTTTTCACCAGACCTCCAACTTCGAGGACGGCGCGCTGTTGGCGGTGCGTCTCGGCAATGACACCGACACCACGGCCGCGGTCTTCGGCCAATTGGCCGGGGCCTTCTATGGGATCGACGGCATTCCGGCCCGCTGGCGCGAGCAGGTCGCGCAACGTGAGATGATCGAGGAGTTGGCGATCTCTCTGCTACGCGAGACGAAACAGAGCATTCGCCACCTGAACTGACTGAACTGACGTGTCGCAGCACGCTTACAGCGAAGCCAAAGGGGGAGCGCCAAGCGTTTCTTTGTTCCGGCAGGTCCTGTCGGTCCCCAATCAACTCACCATGTTGCGGATGGTGGTGCTGCCGTTCGTGCTGATCTCGATGATCTACGAGCGGCACGAGATGGCCCTGTGGTTGTTCGTGGCGGCCGCGGTCACCGACGCCATCGACGGCTTGGTGGCCCGCCATTTCGATCAGAAGACGTTACTGGGCGAGTTTCTTGACCCCATCGCCGACAAGATGCTGTTGAGCTCGTGCTTCATTGTGCAGGCGCTGATCGGCGCGATCCCGTGGTGGATCACAATCTTGGTGCTGCTGCGGGACGTGACGATCATCGCCACCGTTTTGGTGCTCGTCTTGGCAACCTCGGTGAAAACTTTCCCGGCAAACTCCTTTGGCAAGGCCAACACGGTGGCTCAGATTGCGACGATATTCGCCGTGCTCTACCGAAACGCCTGGGTTGGCACAGAAGCGACGACGGTGGTGGACGTCTTGATCTGGGTGACGGCCGCAACCACGCTGCTTAGTTCGGTTCAGTATGCGCTCGAGACGTCACGGCGCTTGCAGGGCTATCATTCCGATACCTCGTCCCCGTGAGCGCCCCCGCTGAGCGGCTAGCGGGGATGCACGATCCGTGGTTGACGAGAAAATTTCCATAGCGGTACGCTGTGGGGGTACTCGTGAGTCGCTACCGGCCATCGCCGCAGTATCTTCCCGCGAGCGCGGTCGCCGCGCTGTTCGCGGGCTTCTCGATCTGGTGCGGCCTGCAGTGGCCGCTGGCGCTGATTCCGGCCGCTTTGTTTGTGCTCAGCTCAGCGATGCTTTGCTACCTGGGCACACGGCCGGTGATCGAAGTTACGGAATCCGATCTCCGTATCGGCTCCCAATACATCCGGTGGGCGGACATCGAGCGCATCGACTCTACCGCTTGGACCTCCCCCTTGATTCTTAACATCGGCCTCCGAGACGGGCGGCGTTTGCGGCTGATTCACCCGGGAGATGTGCGGTCAGGAGAGACACTGCTGCGGCAGATCGGACGCCGGCTGCGAGCGGCTATGATCGACGGCATGCCGTATCGTGACTACCGGGAAGAGGCGGTCTCCGCCGAGGACGAACCGATCCAAGCCGCGTCCCCAAAGTATCGGGTGCTTAGGTCCGAGGATGAAGCCGAGATCGAGGAGATGTATCAGCGGCTCAAGGCGATGGGACATCTCGACAAGCAAGGTTCGCGAGAAGACCATCACGACTGAACCCACCCTCCGGCGGCTGCCGTTTGCGTACGTTCGACCGATCGCGCCTGTGTTCGTTTGAGTGGCCTATCCGCCGTTCAACAAGCCTAGCGGCGGCCAAATGAAACGGAGCAAAGTATTCCGGATTATCGTCACCTTGCTGGTGCTGGTGGCAGTCGCCTATGCCATTCACAAGCCGGTCTTGACGGCGGTCGGGAGTTTTCTGATTGCCACGGACTCGATCGAGGATGCTGAGATTGTCGTGGTTCTAGCCGGCGACGGCACCGGTCGCCGCCTGATGAGGGCGGTCGAGTTGGTCCACCAAGGCCGGGCGCCCCGTATTTTGGTGGACGGCCCTCCCGGGATTTACGATCGCTGTGAGTGTGATCTTGCGATTGAGTTCGCGGTGAACCGGGGCGTCCCGCCGGAGATCCTCGATCGATTCTCGATCGACGCGCGGTCGACGCTGGAGGAGTCCCGATTCGTCGATGCCGAATTGCGGCGGCGCGGCATCCGCAAAGCGTTGGTGGTAACATCCAACTTCCACACGAGGCGCGCTCGCAGCATCTTCGCCCACCACACCTCGGGCGCGGTGCGCTACCTCTTCATCGAGGCCCTGTACGACGACTTCCAGCCCGATCGCTGGTGGCTCACGCGGCCGGGCAAGAAGGTTGTTGCGCTGGAATACCTCAAGACGCTGAACTCCTGGATCGAGTAGGCCCCGCCCGAGCTTCTACAATCACTAGAAGGCCGATGGTTTCAACGCTACGCACCCTGCACCCGTATCTCGTGCGTTATCGCTGGCGGTACGCAGCGGGATTCGCGGCCCTCCTGTTGCGGGTGCTGGCGTCGGCTTCGCTCCCTGTGGTGGTTGGGTTCGCGGTCGACCGCCTCGTCGCTGAGGACTTCAATTGGCAGAAGCTTCTCGAGATCGGCGGTCTCCTCGTCGCTCTAGCTTTTGCTCGCAGCGCTTTCCACTGCGCGATGCACCGGATTTTGATGGGCCTCGCGCGCGACATCGAATACGACTTTCGCAACGGCCTATTCGCTCACCTGTTGAGGCTCTCCCGCCGTTTCTACCACTCGTTCCGGACCGGCGATCTGCTGGCTCGCGTCACCAACGATCTCGATGCCGTGCACCAAATGCTGGGCGCGGGGCTGATGTATTCAGTCCAGTTCTGCTTCCTGTTTCTGATCGGGTTGGCTGTCATGAGCGCCACCGATTGGCGCCTCACGGCCTTCGTGTTCCTTCCGGTGCCGCTTGTTTGGGTGGTGGCCGGTATCTTTGGTTCGCGGATCCACGATCGCTTCCAAGCAGTCCAAGCCAGGTTCGCCGACCTGACCTCGGCTGCGCAAGAGAATCTTCGCAATATTCGCTTGGTTCGCGCTTTCGCCGGGCAGCAGGCGGCAATGGACCGCTTCGGCGAACTCAACGGGAGCTTTGTGAGAGAAAGCCTTGGCCTGGCCCGCCTGTGGAGCCGCTTCCACCCGTTACTCCAACTGCTCATCGGGCTCACAGGCGTAATCGTGCTGTGGTACGGCGGCCGGCGGGTTTTGGCGGGGGAGATGACCGTTGGGTCATATGTGATGTTTCTCGTGTATCTGAGCTTGTTGGCTACTCCGATGTCCGCCCTCAGCCATATCGTCGGCCTGTGGCGCAAAGGAACCGCCTCGCTTGAGCGGATCAACGAGATACTTCATCAGCGGCCCGAAATCGCCGATCCGGAGCCTGCGTGGGACGCTCCGACCCAGATCCGTGGAGACCTGGAGTTGCGTGGCGTGAGCTACACCTACCCGGGCCAGAAACAGCCCGCGCTCAAGGACATTTCGCTTTCCGTGCCGGTCGGGCAGGCCGTAGCGATTCTGGGGGCGACGGGCGCCGGCAAGACGACCCTGGTCAGCCTCATCCCGCGCCTGATCGACCCGCAACAAGGCCAGGTGATCATCGATGGTCATGACGCGCGGCAACTGCCTCTGGAGGTCTTGCGGACGGGCGTCGGCTTCGTGGCGCAGGACGTATTCCTGTTCAGCGGCTCGCTGAGGAGCAACATCGCTTTCGGAGCGCCGGACGCCGAGGACTGGGAGATCCTGGAGACGGCCGACACGGCCGATTTCAGCACCGACCTGGGTGCCTTTCCGGCGCAGCTTGATACGCAGTTGGGTGAAGGTGGTCTGACGCTCTCGGGCGGGCAGAGGCAGCGCGTGGCGCTGGCCCGCGCCGTTCTTTCGAACCCGCGCATCCTCGTGCTCGACGACGCGTGCTCGAACGTAGACGCCGAGACGGAAGCGGACATCTTGGGTAACTTGCGGCTCGTGATGCGTAACCGAACGACGCTCCTGATCTCGCACCGCGTTTCGGCCGCGCAGCTTGCCGACCGCATCCTCGTACTCGACAAAGGCCGCATCGTCGAGTCGGGCACGCACGATGAACTCCTGGCCCTGGGTGGCGCATACTCCGAGCTTCATCGAAAACAGCAGCTTGCCGAGGAGCTGGAACTCGCTTGATCCCCGGCGTCCAACGCCAAACCGTTACGATGACAACTGAGACGGCGAAACCGGGAGCTGACGCCGGGGCCACCTTCTACGACTCGGTTCTGGCCCGACGACTGCTCAACTATCTTCGGCCCTACCGCTTCATGGTTGGGGTGTCGGCCGGTTTATTGATCTTGCACTCCGCGGCCGGGGCGCTGGCGCCTTATCTGACCAAGGTGGCGGTCGACCGCTACCTCAGGCCCCGAACCGGCCGGCCCTCCTGGGTAGATCCCTGGCTTCCCGAGGAGGCGCTGGCGGGGTTGAACCTGCTCGCCGTGACGTATCTGGCGCTGCTTTTGATCGGGTTCATTGCATCGGCGGTGCAGACCTACTTGATGCACTGCGCCGGACAGCAGGCAATGCGCGATCTGCGTCTCGAGATCCTCGGGCGGCTGCAAAAGTTCAGTGTCTCCTTTCACAACCGCCACGAAGTGGGAGAGTTGGTGACCCGGGTGACCAACGACGTGGCCGTTTTGAGCGAGATGTTCACAGGGGGGGTCGTGGCGGTCTTCGGCGACCTGTTGATTCTGGTGTTCATCGTGGGCGCCATGTTCGCCCTGAGCCCCAGTTTAACGTTGGTCATGTTCGCCGTGGCGCCGCTGGTGCTGGCGGGGACGGCGTGGTTTCGCAGGTCAGCACGCGCTTCCTACCGTAGGTCTCGGGGTGCCGTGGCCGCCCTCAACTCCTACTTGCAGGAGCACGTCCAGGGCATGACCACGGTTCAGCTTTTTGCGCACGAGCGGGAGAGCCGGGCGGGATTCAGCGCTATTAACCGCGAGTACCGCGACGCCGTACTCCGGGCCGTGCGTGCCCATGCCCTGTTCTTCCCTGGGATCGAATGGCTCAGCGTCCTCGCCGTGAGTGTGCTGTTGCTGTACGGGGGATACCGAATTCACGAAGATACACTGACGCTTGGTGTCGTGATCGCCTTCCTGCAGTACGGAGGCCGTGTGTTCTTTCCGCTACAGAATCTCACGGCGCAGTACGACATCATTCAGGCGGCCATGGCAAGCTCGGAACGTATCTTCGGACTTCTGGACACCCCGATCGATGAGGATTGGGAACTCGAGGAAGCAGCGAAAGGGAAGGCGTCTTCCGCCGAACCAGCCATTGACGGGTCGCCCCCGCGGGACCGAGGCGAAGGTACCAAGGCCGCGCACGATCTGCGCATCGAGTTTGAGAATGTCTGGTTCGCCTATGAAGGAGAAAACTGGGTACTGCGCGACGTGAACTTGACCATCGAGCCCGGCGAGACGCTCGCCGTTGTCGGTCACACTGGCGCCGGCAAGACGACCTTGACCCATCTCTTGCTCCGCTTCTACGAACCGCAGCAGGGCTGCATTCGCGTGGGCGGCCGAGACCTGGCCGATTGGCCGGTTAACTCGCTGCGGCGGCAATTCGGAGTCGTGCTCCAGGAGCCACACCTTTTTAGCGAGACCGTTGAGCAGAACATCCGCCTAGGGGACCCTTTGCTTCCGGCGGAGCGTATCCGCCAGGTGGCCCGCGAGGTAAACCTTCACGAATCTATCGAATCGCTGGTGCAGGGGTATCAGACGCCGCTCGGCGAGCATGGCAATTCGCTGTCGTGGGGCCAACGGCAGCTCGTCAGCTTCGCCCGGGCGCTGGCGCACGACCCCCGCATCTTGATTCTCGACGAGGCGACCTCCAGCGTCGACCCACAAACCGACGCGAAGATTCAAGACACGGTACCCCGCCTGCTGACGGGTCACACGTCCATCGTCATTGCGCATCGCCTTTCGACCATCAAGCACTCCGACCGCATTGTCGTCTTGCACAAGGGGGTGATTCGGGAGGTCGGCGCTCACGACGAGCTTCTCAGGCAACGAGGGATCTATTGGAGGCTCTACCAACTGCAGTACCGTGACCAAGAGGTCGGCGACCCCAACCGCGACCGTCCGGCTGCGAACGGGCCTCCCGCGACGGCGACCGGTGGCAAGCCGAAACGGCGCACGTCGCGCTCGTCATCGAAATCGCGGCGATGAAGAAACGTAGGGTCCGCCGAAGTGAGGCGGAGAACCCGCTCAGCTTGGGCAACTTGCCAGGGGCCGGGGAAGATCCGTATCATTGCATATGATCCGTGATCGACTCGTCGAAGGACTTACCTTCGATGATGTTCTCCTCCAGCCGGCCTTTAGCTCGATCCTCCCCGCGGAAGCTGACACGAGCACCCAACTCACGCGCAATATTCGTTTGAACGTCCCCGTCGTCAGCGCCGCGATGGATACGGTGACGGAATCGCGCCTTGCCATCGCCATCGCACGGCAGGGTGGCTTGGGCTTCATTCATCGCAACATGCCGATCGAGAGGCAGGCCGAAGAGGTCGACCGCGTAAAGCGCAGTGAGAGCGGCATGATCGTCGATCCCATCACGATCTCCCCGCAAGACAAGATCTATCAAGCGCAAGAGTTGATGGGCCGTTACAGCATCTCGGGCGTTCCGGTGACCAAGGACGGCAAGCTTGTTGGCATTCTCACGAATCGCGATCTACGCTTCGAAACCCGCTTCGATCTGCCGATCGCGGAGGTCATGACCAAGGACAAACTCATTACGGTCAGCGTGGGAACGACTCTCGACGAAGCCGAACGCATCCTCCACGATCACCGAATCGAAAAGCTCCTGGTGGTGGATGACGACTACATGCTCAAAGGTCTCATCACGGTCAAAGACATCCAGAAGAAACTGCAGTACCCGAATTCCGCCAAGGACTCCCAGGGCCGGCTGCTCGTCGGCGCGGCCATCGGCGCGACGGGCGACTTCATCGAAAGGGCGCAGGAGCTCTATCGCAGCAAAGTCGACGTCGTGGTCATCGATACGGCACATGGCCACACGAGCCGGGTACTCGACGCCGTCAAAGCCGCCCGAAAAGCCCTGCCCGACGTCGATCTGGTGGCGGGCAACGTGGCCACGGCGGAGGGCGCGGCCGATCTGATCGCGCTCGGCGTGGACGCGGTGAAGGTGGGCATTGGACCGGGGTCGATCTGCACGACGCGGATCATCTCCGGTGCCGGCGTACCTCAGATCACCGCGATCAACGACGCCGCTGAGGCCGCCAAGAGCAACAATGTGCCCCTGATCGCCGATGGCGGTATCAAGTACTCAGGCGACATCACCAAGGCCATTGCCGCCGGCGCGGCAACCGTGATGATCGGCAGCCTGCTGGCCGGCACCGAGGAGAGCCCCGGAGAAACGGTCCTTTATCAAGGCCGTACGTACAAGACCTACCGCGGCATGGGCTCCATGGGTGCGATGGCGGGCGGCAGCAGCGACCGTTACTCACAAGAAGGGACATCGAGTGGAAAGCTGGTCCCCGAGGGTGTAGAGGGACGCGTTCCCTACAAAGGACTGCTAGGAGAAATGATTCACCAACTTGTCGGAGGTCTCCGAGCCGGGATGGGTTATTGCGGCGCCGCCACGATCAGCGATCTCCAAGAGAAAGCGCGCTTCGTGAAGATCTCCCCAGCAGGGCTTCGCGAGGCCCACGTTCACGACGTGATGATCACGAAGGAAGCACCGAACTATCAGGTCGAGCGATAGCCCCGACTCCAGCCGCGGCACTTGCGTCAGCCGCTCAGCACACCTCGGACAAAGCCGAACGATTCCGCCATGCCCGGAACCGGGTCCTCGGCTTCGCCCTCCCACTCCAGCGCCACCTGATAGGCATAGTTTTGCTCCACGAGCGTTCGGAGAATCGCCGGAATATCTACTAGGCCACGGCCGACCGGCACGGTAACCGCTCTTGCACTGGCCTCGGCGAAGTCCTTGAGGTGAACGTCGTAGAGCCGCGACTGGACGGCCTTCAAGGCGGCGACGGGGTCCTCGGCCCAACGAAAGGTGTGGCCTACGTCGACACACAGCCCCATTCGCGCATCGAGCGATTTGACCGCGCGATAGGCGTCCATCGGAGAGGGGAAATTCTTGTCGCCCGGGCCGTGGTTATGGATCGCCACCCGTAGGTCCCCGTATTCCCGCAGAATGCGGGCGATCGTCGGGACGGCGTCGGGCGTTGGCGCGATGATGGCGGTGGAAGAGCCGAGGTCCTTGCAATAGTCGAAGGCGTGGCGGATCTGCGCCTCATCGTTCTTCAATCCAATGACGCCGCAGCCCATCAGCGTCAGCCCGCCCTGTTTGACTTTCCTTGCGACGGTCTGCCGTTCAGCCGTTGTGCTGTCCATCGCCAGGTGGAAGTCTTTGATCGAGATGTAGTCGATCTCGAGGCGCTTGAGGGCGGCGATGGTCTCGTCGAGGCTCAGCTTCTGTGTCGTGTACGAGGTGATGCCGAGCTTGAGGCCTTGGAACGGATCTCTCGAAGGCTTCACCGCGAAGGTTTTCGACGCCGCGGCCGCGGGCAAGCCGCCGGCGAGTCCGAGAGCCGCCAGCTTCAGTGCGTCGCGGCGATGAATAGGGTGTCGGTTGGACATGATTTCTCCCAAGGGATCCATGAGGCCGTTGGCGCGGCCCATCGCCGCGCACCGTCAGGTCGCTACCATTATGAACCCCCGGCGGGCGTTAAAGCCAGGCCTGCCGACTATGGGGGACCGGCAAAAGCTGGATCACTTGGTGATTCAACAGGCCCGTGATCGCGAACGACTGGCCGGGCTTGAGGTCGATCGAGCGGTTGATCTGCCGCGTTACGATCGCCGGGACGAACTTGCCACCGCGCGTCGTCGAGTTGCCGAAGTCTACCGTCTGTACGCGGGGCTTTACGCGGACGCGCAACAGTCCGTTCGGCAGCGGGATCGGGCGCATCGTTAATCGGATGCCAAATTCCGATTTGGGCGAGGCGGCTGCGTTGGGGGCAGGCTGGCCGGCGGGCGCGGCGGGGTCGTCGATGGTGGGGACCGGGTAGCGTCCGCCGATGAGGAAGTGGGCCCACCCGAACGAGTTCCCGACACCCGCGGTGGTGGTCATCTTCGGCAAGCTGACCAGCTCGGCCGCGTTGGCGCGGGTCTGCGCGGCGACCAGCGTGTCGAGTGGCGTGTTTTCGCGCAGTACGTGGATGTTCATCTGGTCGGTGCGGTTGAAGTCGACCGCCTGACGCTCGCGCTTGGAGGCGAAAGCGTTGCCGGCGGCCGTATCCGCCTGGACGATCTGCACGTTGAAGATGACTTGCGGCGGGGCGGTTTGGGCCTGCCCACCGGCACTGATCAGTGATGCGATGGCCGGCAGCACGGCCCCTCGAAGCCATTTCGGTCCGATGTTCGAAGTCATGTTAGCGCCTCTCCTAACTCAAAAAAGTAGTAGCCTGTCCCCCACTTTTCCGTCCCCCACTTTTCCCCCCACTTTTCCCCTGTCCCCCACTTTTCCCCCACTTTTCCGCGTCCTGCGGTCGTTGCTTGGCCCCCAGGGCGCCTTTTGGGCATCCCCGTGGGGCCGATGTGAGTTGGG
>JAKZVK010000089.1:0-7551 GCA_047516085.1 Bryobacterales bacterium | reverse complement strand
TGGCTCGATCGCGATTGATACCACTCAGGAGTGTGTTGCTTGCGGCAAGGTCGGAGAGACCCACCAAATCGACGTAGACCACTTGCGTTAAAAGTCCTTTGGGCTCGCATTCCCGAACGCGAACCGGTAGAAGCTTTCCGCCTTTTCCGGTAGGATCGGCAGCGAGAGCGCTCGCCCACTCCTGCTGGGCATAGGCCGACTCCAGGTAATCGGGCGAGAGGACAGCGATCGTGCGATCAGCTTCTTCCGCCGCCTTCTGCATATCGAGCATGAAATTGGAGCCGGGCCTGAAGTCCCAGGCCTGGATGACCGTAGTGAATCCGGCCTGTTCTAGTTGCCAGGCGATCCACTCGGCCCAGTGCAGGTCGGCTTGTGTATAACTGACAAAGAAGTCGCTTGGCATCTTCCCGGTACCGCGGGCCTCACGAGCGCGACGCGCGGCGTCGGAAAGCGACTTTTGGTCCTCCGGAGTGATGGAAGTGGCGGGCTTGACGGAAGGCCGGGGCTCTACCTCGTCTTCGCCACTCGCATCGACAGCAGGCTGCTTTTCGTCTTCCGTAGTGATGGAAGCGGCGGGCTCGACGGGAGGCCGGGGCTTTGCTTCCCCTTCGCCACTTGCATCGGTGGCAGGCTGCTTTTCGCCCTCTGTAGTGATGGGAGCGGGGGGCTTGACGGGAGGCCGGAGCTCTACTTCCTCTTCGGCACTTGCATCGCTGGCAGGCCGCTTTTCGTCCTCTGTACCGATGGAAGCAGCGGGCTTGACAGGTGGCCGTGGCTTTACCTCCTCTTCGCCACTCGCACCGACAGCAGTGAGTTTCACCGTTTCATGTACGGAGGACTTGTCTGGCTCGATGGCATACTCAGGGCCGGAGGGCCCGAAGCGGATCCAGGACTGGGCTTCGAGTGGCGCCCGGCGCACACGGCTGCCGTTAACGTAGGTTCCGTTTGTGCTATTGAGATCGTAGATCCAGTAGCTGCCGTGTTCCCAACTAATCTCGCTATGGCGCGCGGATGTTGTCGAGGCCTCGATGACGATGTCGTTTTCCGGATCGCGGCCGACCCGAATCACCGAGCGACGCAAGCGATAGCGTCCCGGCCCACCGGAACCCTTTACCCGCACTAGCTATGCATGTTCGCTGGTAGAACCGTTGTCGACCGGCTCACGCACAAGGCTGGCCTTCCCCCGATGTCGGCTTTCGTGTAACTGATAAAAAGTCCTTTGACATCTTTCCGGCCCATAATTGGAGACGGTCACTGTATAAAAGTCATGCGAGGGCCACTGCCGTCCGGTTATCGCCTCAGAGTTATCTTAGTCGATTTTGATTCTGCAACGGACGATGCTCAATGGGCATCCTCCAGAACGGACAGGCCCTCGTGGCGGCCGAGCTACACGAAGGAAGCGGTACTTTCCTCTTCCACCGCCGAGTTCACCTGTTGGCAGCAACTTCAGGAGGCGGTCCGCCTCGTTCGGCCTTCACCGATCTGCTCTGCGCTCGTATAGTGCAAGATGGTTTGGCCGATCACAGCGGTCCGATTGCACCGTGATTCAGATCACTGGTGAGAACACAACGCTTCCGTCCAGCTAACCGATCCTAGCACCGCGAGACCCTTGATCAGATTCGATTTTCCAACTGCCCGACGAGCTTCTGACTGACCTTGGGCCGCCAGTACTTGGACGAGACACGGGTTCCTCAACAGCTATGAGCGATTCTACGCGCCTAGAGGAGGCGACAATTGCACTACGCCACAGGTACGGGAACCGACGCGACTTGCGGTGCAGTAATGCCCTCCCCCGCGAGGAGGATGTGTCGCACATGGCACCTTGGTGCAACCGCAAAGGACTTGCTAGGCTGGCATCAAGCCTTCCAGCGGTCCTTCCTCGCCGGGTTGGCGGGCCGTCTGTCGGCAACGGGGCAAAGTAGGTGACCGCGGACTGCATCCCAATCGAGCGGCTGCCCTTTCGGCTTGCGCGGGCGGGATGTCGTCTGGCGATCGCTCTCTGTGTTCTCTTACTCGCCTCAAAGGCCCATCCCCAAAGCAGAGACAAGCCCGTACGCTTCCCGGCACCGCCGGAAGGCCGCGGCGTGGTCCTGCCCCCTCCGACGATCCCGCTGAAGTGCAAACTCCACAAGTTCAAACCGCGGCTCGACTACGAACTCAGGCTCTTCACCGGCTATTGGGTCGATATCCCGACCAAACAGCTCGCGGGACCCGAGAACGACTGGTACGTCACCCTGGTCGTGCGGCCGCTGTCGAGAGAAGACAAGGAGCCCATCCGCATCGACCAGCAGGTCAGGACGGCGGACATTCCTGCGAACCTCAAAGGCTCGATTGAGTTCAGCGGCTCGTTTGCCATGGGCGAGGGTTCCTATGACGTCTCGTGGCATCTGCGCGACCGGACCGGCCGCTACTGCGACGTATCGTGGGACGTGAATGCCAAACTCTCGCGTGGAGACCGCAAGGTCGATCTCGCGCTGGGGCCCGGAGAGATTGCGTCGTCGGCGATCTATCTCTTCCGTCGGGAACCACCTTCGGAGGAGGACCCCGACGGCCCCAACCTGCGAATCAAAGTGCTGCTCAATCTCGACAGCGGCTCGCGCCGGCGCGTCACGCGGCGGCCCTGGCAGTACGGTCCGATGCTCTCGACGCTGCGCTTGCTGGCGCGTCATCCGGATACCTACCAGTTTTCGGTGGTGGCCTATAGCTTCGAAGACCAGAGCATTCTCCACCGCCAGGCGTTAGCGAACCAAATCGACTTCCGGGCGTTGGGACGCGCCCTCAAGAGCCTCTCGCCCGGCACGGTGGAATTCGGGCACCTTGGCAAGGGCAAGGAAACTGACTTCTTCGGCCGGCTGCTCCATGACGAAGTCACTAACGATGGGACGCTCGATGCGCTTGTGTTCCTGGGACACGATCCGTTCACGGGGAAGCGGGTCTCCGAGGAGTTTGTACGCAGCCTCGATCGGGGCGAATATCCCGCGTTCTACCTAAATTCGAGCCGACACCCCTGGCGCGGCATCGTCGGGGAGGCTGTGCGCACGCTGGGCGGCAAGACCTATTCAATACGGAAACCGGCCGAGCTGTCGTCGGCTCTGGATAAGATGCTCGCGCGCATCCGCCAGCGGTGAACGCCGCCGGGCAGGCGAGAGGGATTCCAGTGTCAGACGAGTTCGTGGCGGCGTTTGAGGACACCTGGTTCCGGCAGCACGCGCGCTGGTCCGACAGCCACGACCTCAACGGAGCGATCGCTTTTAGCAACGAGCGGTTGCGGATTCTGTTCTGTCAGCGGGCGGCACGGGTGAGAGTTGAGGAGGCCGACGCCGGCCGGCTAATTGACGATGCGATTCGCTTCTTTGCCGGCAAGGACTTCGATTGCACCTTCACGCTGTCGCCGCTCGACCGTCCCGCGAACTTCGCCGAGCACCTTCTGCGCCGAGGCTTTGTGGAGAGTACGCTTTCCTCAGCCATGGTATACGACACGGCCACGCCCCCCGCGGCCGTCGGGAGCGGCGCTACGTTGACCCTGGCCGGGCCGGATGACTATGGCGCCTGGGCCGACGTGATGTGCCGTAGTTTCGAGCAGCCCTCGGAAAAAGGAAACCTGGGACGCACGGTGCTGATGACGCCCGCCGACCGCTGCTAGCTGGCCCGCGTGGACGGCAAGGCGGCGGGCTCGACGCTGCTGCTCTCCCAAGAAGGCATGGGCTATCTCGACTTCGTGGGCGTGCTGCCCGAGTACCGGCGTCGGGGTATCGCGTCCGCGCTGGTCACGCGCGCCGTCGCCGACTCGATCGGCATGGGCAATCGATGGACGAGTCTCGAGACGGCTGCGGGGAGCAGTGCCGAGCGGCTTTATGAAAGCCTTGGGTTTCGGACGGCTTACCACCGGTCACGGTTCATCAAGATGCGGTAAGGGGTTGCCGGAGGTTGCCCTTGCCGGCATGCTCTTGCCGCGGCGAAAGAGCTCCCCCCAAACACTCAGAGCCGCAAGCGTGAGCTTGCGATGAGGACCTGCGAACTTCGCGGCCATCTCCCCTCCGGACGTCGCTGCTCCGAATACGTTGTGAGGAAGCTCCGAGGTCCTCAACGCGGGCTCACGCCCGCGGCTCTGAGTTTGGTTAGCGGCCACGGTAGAATGACGCCGGCATGATGGGCGCGGTGTTGTGGGACATGGACGGCACGTTGGTGGACTCGGAGGAGTATCACTGGCAGGCCTGGCGTGAGGCTATGGTGGCCGAGGGCGTCTCGATCACACGGGAGCAGTTCCTGGCCACGTTCGGCCAGCGTAACGACGCCATCATCCCGAAGTGGCTCGGAGTCGAGGCCACCCCCGAAGAGGTTACCCGCGTCGGCGATGCCAAAGAGGCTCGCTATCGCCAGGCGGTCCGTGAGCAAGGCGTCTCGCCGTTACCCGGAGCGGCGGAGTGGGTGCGGCGGCTCGGAGAAGAAGGCTGGCGGCAGGCGGTCGCGTCCTCGGCACCGCGTCTCAACGTTGAGGTGGTTCTCGAAGCGCTCGGGCTCGCCTCGCACTTCCAGGCTGTCGCCACGGCGGAGGACGTGCAGCGCGGCAAGCCCGACCCGGAAGTTTTTCTGGTGGCCGCCTCGCGTCTGGGAACTCCGCCGTCTCACTGCGTAGTGGTGGAGGATGCGGCAGCCGGAGTCGAGGCTGCGCGACGGGCCGGGATGAAAAGTATCGGCGTACGGCTCGGCGATGCGGCCGGATCGGCATCGCTGCACGTGGCCTCGCTTGCGGATCTTCCGGAGGATGCTTTCCACAAGCTGCTTTTCACAAGCGACGCAGGGCCGCGCTAGCCTAGGGGTGTCGGATCGCCGCCGGGCGTAGCACGCTACCCCTCTATCTCCGTGCCTCGCACCGCAACCCCGTAACAACTGATGAACTCGTCCGCGGACCGCACGAGACTCTGGGCGGCCGCCATCTTGGGCCTGGCCGCGGTGGGGCTAAGTTACGACGTTTCTCGATTCGCGATCGACTTCGGCATCTACTACGCCATCACCTACAAGGTCTTCATCAACGGATATCCGCCGTACGGTCCGGATGTGGAAGGCATGGTCTGGCCGATGTACTATCGATACCCGCCGCCTTTCTTGTTCCTGGTCCGGCCGTTCGTCCTGCTGCCGTTTGGCGCGGCGGCGTTCGTTTGGGCGCTGCTCAAATCGGGGGTTCTGGCCTGGGCCGTCCGTGATCTGATTCGCGCGTTCGGTTGGACCGGCAGCGCTGTCAACGCGCTAGCGGCCCTGTGCATCGCCGGACCGTACGTCTTCATGGAGTTCCGCTACGGCAATGTGCAGTTCCTGGCGTTTGCCCTGGTGGCCTGGGTGCTGCTGTACTCGCGCGAGAGGCCCCTGCTCGCGTCGCTGGTGTTGGGCCTCGCGATCACGATCAAAGTGTGGCCTCTGTTCTTCGTCCCTTATCTCGCCGCGAGTCGTGAGTGGCGAGTGGCGGCCCGGGCGCTGCCGGTGGTCGTGGTCCTGCTGCTGCTGCCGGCGGCTTACTTCGGCTGGGATGGCAACCTGGCGCTACTCGACGAGTGGCGCCTGCAGGAAGAGGCGATTGTCGCCAACGCGGCGGAGATCTGGTTCCCGAGTCAATCTTTGCACGGTGTCATGACGCGCTATCTCTCGGCGGTCGCCTACGATCACTTCCCCGATCCGAACTATCCGCGGGTCAACCTGGCATCATTGACTGGCGAGTCGGTGCACATGATATGGTGCGTCGTCGCGTGTGCCGGATACGGGCTGCTGTTGTGGCTTGCCCGGAGCCGGCGCTTGGCCTTCCGCGCCGAAGTGGATGGTATCGCGTTCTGCGCTTTAGTGTTACTTCAGCCGTATTCGCAGAAGCAAAGCGCGCTGGTGGTGTTGTTATGGCCCGCCCTGGCGGCTGTTTCGGGTCGGCTGGAGCGGTTGCCGGTTTGGGGGCGTGTCTGTCTGGGCTGCGCTGCCGCCTTGGGCATGGTGCAGGTTCTGCTGCCGTCCGGCAACTGGCACCGGCTGTTTCAGGTGTTGGGGACTGACGCTTTGCTGACGTCGTTGCTGGCAGCGGCTCTGCTGTCGGCGGTCCTGGCGGGCCGTGCCGCGTCGCGACCAACGAAGGGGGGCGAGTCAGGGGCGGGCGCAAAGACGGCGGGTTCGGATAACCCTTCGAGGGGAGTAACGGGATGAAAGCAACGATCGACGTGGAGCCGCTGCAAGACGGCGAATACCGGGTTACGGTGACTGAAGGAGATGGCCAAACGTCCCACACCGTCACGGCAGAGCCGGATTACGCCGCCGAGCTGACAGCGGGCAACGCAACGACAGAGGATTTGCTTCATCACTCGTTCGAGTTTCTACTCGAGAGAGAACCGAAGGAATCGATCCTACGACGCTTTGACTTGCCGCTGATCGGGCACTACTTCCCCGAGTACGAGCGAGAGATACGAAGCAGGCTGACCGGGTGATTGCACCGGCCCTGCCCGGCGAGCTCTTACGGCCCCGACCCCATGCACTGTAGTCACGGCGAGAAGGAAGCGGCTGAGGAACGCGGGGTCCGCCACCGCATGGAGAACTTCTATCTCCCGCTGTTTCGCGAGTTCATCGCGCGGCACGGTAGGAACAGCGGTCGCGTCCGGGTGCTCGACTGCGGTTGCGGCGCCGGCCTGTCGCTCGATTGCTTGGCCGGCGCGGGCTGGCAAGCGTTCGGGATCGATACCTGGGCGACCCGCGTCGAGCAGTGGGGCCGACGCACCGCAGTCCCTGGCGCCTATCCGCTCTGCGGCGACGCCACCCGGCTGCCGTTTCATGACCGGCAATTCGATGTTGTCTTTAGCTGTGGGCTGCTCGAGCACATCGGTGTCCACGAGGAATGGGAGCCGCATTATCGGGTGGAGCCGTTGGCCGGGCAATTCGAGCAGCGGGTCGAGTTCGTCCGGGAGTGCCTGCGGGTGCTGCGGCGTCCGGGGTCGCTTTACTTCGACCACCCTAACGGAGCTTTCCCGATCGATTTCTGGCACGACGACGCTAAGAGCGGGCGAGTTCACTCACCGGGAGAGAGATTCCTGCCGACCTTCGCGGAGGTACGTTCGCTGCTAGGTGCCGCCGGCTGCGAAGAACCGCTGGACGCCTTGAGCCCCGCCGGGCGCTTTACCTTCGGGCAAGTCGGCGCCAAGTGGTGGGGCAGGCTGCTGGGCTCGCCGTGCGAAGCCTGCTTCCGGCTGATGAGGCATCGGCCGTTTCGGCGGCTGGCCCGCTCGTCTCTCAATCCGTATCTGGTGCTGCGCGTTGTCGTGCCGTGACAATTGTTCCCGGACGACGGCGCACGTCGAGGACACCCGGCGCGTCCCTAGCCCGCGGTGAAAGTGTGGTTTCTTGTCAAGCTGTTTGATACGCCTACATGTGCGACAGGCCGGGCAAGCGGGCACGGCATGCTGTTCAGTTCCATGACATCGTTTCCAGTTGTACACGAGACATGGTTTCCACCCAGCCGTGGGCTAAGGTCGGACGAAGGAGTCCTCCCGATGCCCTTTCGGAAACTGGAAATGAAAGAATCTAGAA
>JAKZVK010000088.1:0-2651 GCA_047516085.1 Bryobacterales bacterium | reverse complement strand
TCACGCACCAGCCGATCTTCGGCTGGCGTCCATAAGCGTCCGCGCGTCATGTACCGGATGATACCGGGAGAGGGCCGCGGGTTCATCGGACGCCGGTGTGGTCCGCTCCCCAGCCGGTAGTGTCTCAGTTTGAAATTGTGTAGTTATTGCCCACAGGAGTCCTCGTTCACGCGGAGATACTGCAGCACGAAGCGATCTAAGTACTCCGACAGGGCTTGTAGTATGTAACCTGCGTCTCCGCCGTGTGTGCCGATCACTCCACTTGTCCACGTTATAGCTGGCCTGGTGGTATCGCTCGCTGGGTCGTACAGCGGCTTTCGGTACTCCACCAAGAGGTTGAAGGCAGGTCCAAAAACGGCGACGTTGATGGACAGGAAGGGGTTCAAGCCCTGTGCTTCGTACAACCTCGCCGCTCGCAGACGGCTTTCCGCTATCGTCTGTATACGTTCCTCCGTCAGATCTATATCTGCCGCATCATCTGGTAGGTCTTCCACTATCAGCTCCATCGGTCGACACTCATTGAAGAGTTCGAAGCGCTCCGTGTCGGTTTGAGCGTGAAGCTGCGCCGAGAGTAGGGCGAAGGTGAAGATGATGATCCGAGCGCGCATGCGGGCTCCTTTCGTGCGGTGAAGGATACCAACCGGTGTCTCACATCTGAAAAATCGTGCCGCGCGTGAAGCCGGAGGGTGCAGGCGACACATGGACGTGGACGGCGCTGGACGCGGACTCGAAGCTCATCATCTCGTGGTACGTCGGCCCGCGCGACCTGGGCAGCGCCTACACGTTCATGATGGACCTGGCCGAGCGCGGTTGCACGGCCGCGTGCAGCTCACGACAGACGGCCTCAACTCCTACCTGAGCGCCGTTGAGGATGCGTTCGGGGCTGACGTGGACTACAGCCAGCTCGTCAAGCTGTACGGCTCAGAGCCAGAGGGAGAGAAGCGGTACAGCCCGGCGAAGTGCATAGGCACCATCCAGAAGCCAGTCACCGGTGACCCTGACCAGAAGCGCATCAGCACGTCCTACGTGGAGCGCCAGAACCTCACCATGCGGATGAGCATGCGCCGGTTCACGCGGCTCACCAACGCCTTCTCGAAGCGGCTGGCGAACCACTTCGCCATGCTCTCGATCTACTTCGTCTGGTACAACTTCTGCCGCATCCACAAGACGCTGCGCGTCACCACGGCGATGCAGGCGGGTCTGAGTGACACCGTGCGCGATGTGGACTGGTATCGTCGGGATGGTGGAAGCGCGCGATCCGAAACCCAGCCCGCGCGGCCCGTACAAGAAGCGTCGGGTTTCAATTGGCGTCACACAGAGGGAGCGCGAAAACGTCTCGCCCACACGTAACATAAAGGACGTTATGTTACGATTTAGGCCGTGGTACGACGACACCCTGGAACAGACCCCTCTGGCACGGATCCGGTGGGTGACTCTTCCTTTCGCCGCCTCCAGGTCCTGACGCGGCGAGCACATCACGGCATGATCCCGTTGTCGTCGAAGAATTTCGACCAAAAATCTACGGCACGATCGAGGACATCGTTGAAAAAAATCGTCTGGCCGCCTGGAAGCTTTATTTCAAGACGCGAAATATCAAAACCGCGACTGAACGCATGGGAGAAGGCGCCGTCTTGAACTCTGGTGTCATCAATTCGAGCCGGATACCTCAAATCCTCTCCATGTTTCGATGCAGTGCAGATGTCTTGCAAATAGGCAAGTTCGGGGCATGTGTTCCTGACGTGTTCCTGGAGACCTCCCAATGTTGTGAATCGGGAAGTTGAACCAAGAGCATTGAAGACATGGTCACAGAGCTGCCAAGCCTTGATGGCGCAATCTCGCGCCAAGTCCTTGTTGCGGTCGTCGTTTTTGAACCTCTCCGAAGCGGCCTTTAACTGGCATCCACCGTGTTCGGGTCGCCGAAGCTGAAGCCGCTGGCCGCGCTGACGGACGAGGCGTCGCACAGCCGCGAGGACACCCCGCCCCAGGAGGTGTCGATTACTCGTTCGAAGACGTCACGCCGCTGATTCGCGCGCAGAAGGTCGCCGCCTGGCGCGAAGTCGCGCGCCGTCTTGCCCACGAGATCAAGAATCCGCTGACGCCGATTCAGCTGTGCGCCGAACGGATGCGGCGGCATTTCGCCGGTGCCCCCGCGAAGACCCGGGAGCTCGTCGAGGAGTGCACCACGACGATTGTCGGCGAGGTCGAGTCCCTTAATGTGGTTCTGGATTGGCTCGCACACGCAGTATGACCGGCTCGTCGATCGAAATTAACCTCCAACGAGCCTTCGTCGGTTTGATGGGCGCGTCGGTGCCGCCTTCGGCACTCGTGCCGAAGGCGTCCTGGCGCAACCGCGTGAAGAGGTCGGAGAGTGCCATCCCCCACGCGCGTCAGCGTGCGGCCGGCTGCGCGACCTGCGTTGCCGCCTGCGCCTACGGCGCCGGCTGGCCGGCGGGCCGTTGCTGCGGCGACGTCTGTCCCTGCTGCCCCGACTTGCGCTGCATGTCGACGCCGCCCCGGAAGTGCGCACCCTCCGCGATGGCCACGCGCGGCGACACGATGTCGCCGTCGACCGATCCACCGTCGCGGATCTCGACCTTCTCGGACGCGGAGACGTTGCCGCTGACTTCACCCAGGACGACCAACGCCTTGGC
>JAKZVK010000087.1:0-15109 GCA_047516085.1 Bryobacterales bacterium | reverse complement strand
ATAACCATGCTCGTCGCGCAACCATTCGAAAATGCGTTTGCAGGTATGGCGCTGCTTCTTCGACTCGCTTTTGTCATCTTCCAGGATCTGGTCGATGATGCCGGTATAGGGATCAAGCTTCGGACGCTTCGGCGCCTGGCCGCGCTGATATCCCGGCGGGACCGAATGTTTGAGAATCTTCGCGACCGTCTTGCGGTCAATACCAAACCGCCGCGCCGCCTCCCGCTGGCTCAAGCCATCACGATGACAGGCCAGCCGTACTCTTAGATAAAGCTCCACGTGATACATCTCCCCGCCTTCTGCTCGCTTCGAACAAAAAACGTCAAAATAGCGGAGTTTTAATCCGCGACAATCAGATTATCTGATCGCTTCCGTGGACCACTATTGCTCCGGGATTTACAGGGCAGCCTTGGGTCTCAGATTGACCCAAAGCCACTATCCAACCCCGATAGACTCACCCACCATCGAAGCATAAACTTTCGACAATAACGCGCGTCAGGGGGAGGTCGTGGCCGAAGAACGTGTCCAGAGAAGACTAGCGGCTATCCTGGTGGCCGATGTAGTAGGCTACAGCGGGCTCATGGGTGTGGATGAGGAGGGCACACTAGCCGCACTGACCGCGCACCTTACCGAGCTGATCGAGCCTTGCATCGCCGACTACCGAGGCCGTGTGTTTAAAACCACCGGTGATGGATTTCTCTCCGACTTTGCCAGTGTCGTAGACGCCGTCCAATGCGCGCTTGCTTTTCAAGCAGGAATTATTGAACGCAACTCGGGAATACCGAATGACCACCGCATTGAGTTTCGTGTGGGCATCAACATGGGCGATGTCATCGTTCAGAATGATGACATGTTTGGCGATGGCGTGAATATAGCTGCGCGGCTGGAGGGATTGGCGGAACCGGGCGGGATCTGTATATCTGATACGGTCTATCAGAACGTTCGATCCAAGATTGAACTTTCGTTCGATGACCTCGGACCTCAACAAGCTAAGAATATTGGTGAACCGGTGCGTGCGTTCCTCGTGAGACCCGAAGCCAAATCCCACCCCACGCCAGAGCTGCTAGAGACACCACCGCTTCCGGAAAAACCGTCAATCGCCGTGCTGCCTTTCGAGAACATGAGTGCCGATGCAGAGCAGGAATATTTCTCCGACGGTATTACCGAAGACATCATTACCGATCTTTCCAAGATATCCGGCCTCTTCGTGATTGCCCGGCATTCGGCCTTCACCTACAAGGGCCTCTCGGTCACGCTCAAACAAGTCGGTCGCGAACTTGGCGTCCGTTATGTACTCGAAGGCAGCGTCAGGCGAGGCGGCAACCGGTTGCGCATAACGGCGCAGCTTATCGACGCTACCACCGACCACCACCTCTGGGCCGAACGCTTCGACAGGGACATTGAGGACATGTTTGCCGTTCAGGATGAGGTATCCCAGAAGGTCGTGGAAGCGCTCGAGGTTGCTCTGACCCCCGGTGAAACAAAACGAATAGCACGGGTGCCGACCACTAACCTTGAGGCCTATGACGTCTACCTGCGCGCCCGGAGAACACCTTACCCACCGACCCGGCACAATATTCGTTCAGCACGCAGCATGTATGAGCGCGTGATCGAGATGGATCCTAACTTCGCGGGCGGTTACGCAGGGAAGTCCTCAATGCACTCGATGGCGGTGCATTATCGTCAGAGCGACGACCGCGAGCGGGACGCCGCTGTGGCGTTTGAGATGGCCCAAAAGGCCGTTACGCTTGATCCGGACTTCGCAGATTCCCATGCAGCGTTGGGCTATGCCTATCTGGCATCGGGTCGTTACAAAGAAGCGGTAGTCGCTGCAAAGCGCGCCGTCGACCTGCGGCCAGGCGACGCTGAAACCCACCATTATTTGTCCCGTTGCCTCGTTTGGGCGGGTTCGCCCGATGAGGCATACGAAGAATTACTGATCGCGATTCGGCTCGACCCGCAGAATGTAGCGGGGCCTTATCTCCCGGCTCTGGGACGAACAGCATTCGCTGCCGGGCGCTTCGACGCAGCCAGGGAAGCATACGAAAGAAACTCCGCGCAAGGAGGACCTTCGTACCTCGGTAATTTGGTAATGTGGTCGGCCGCTTGTGTCCTCACCGGGAATCTAGAAAAAGCTCAGGCATTGGTCCAGGAAATGTTGCAGGAGAAGCCGGATCTATGTCTCGGAAATCTTCCGGATGTGCGGAATTATGCTAGTCAATTAGAGCTTGAGCAGGTCAGCGAAAGTCTGCGTAAAGCCGGCCTGCCAGAGTGACCGTCCCTGGCAAACGAAATCGCGTAATGGTTGGTGTTGCAGACAGATAGAGAATGATTGTTTTCGGCACAAAGCTGAAGTTCTGTAAACCACTCACAATGTCTCTTATGGCCTGAACTCGCACTCTGATGGCTCGGACGGTGCGCGCAGCCGAGAGTCGCCGAGCGGGTAATTTGATCACGCCGCCGGCCGGCCGATGTACATCTCAGAGCGGAAATTCGGGCCTCGGGTGGGCCCATTGAGCGGCCCATTCCAAGCCGTGAAATCGGTTTGAATGGGTACGTATTCGGTAATTGCTCCGTTGTGCTACGGTGTTCGGTGATTGGAAGGAATTATCGGGGAACGCCGAAATGAAACGCAGCGAGCGTCGCATTCTGACCACCCACGCCGGCAGCCTGCCACGCCCGGAGGCGCTGCTGGAGATCAACCCCACCAAGGTGGCGGGAGAAAAGTACGACGAGCAGGCCTACGCCGAGCGGCTGAGCGCATCGGTGTCGGAGATCTGCCGCGCCCAGGCCGAGATCGGAGTCGATGTCATCAACGACGGTGAGTTCGGCAAGGCGACGCGTGGCGCCATCGATTACGGCGCCTGGCAGAGCTATGCATGGGGGAGACTGAGCGGCTGGGAGCCGGGCGAGCCGCGCCCCTCACCGGCTCTATCAACGCGACGCGACCGCGCGAAATTCGCTGAGTTTTATCGCGAGCTCGACGGCAGAGATTTCTTGTCCTCCAGCTCGACGGCTGCGCGCCTGCCGGTGGTCACCGGGCCGCTCGCGTATATCGGCCAGGATGCGGTGCGTGCCGATATCGAGAACTTCAAGGCGGTCCTCGCGACGGTGGACGCGACGGAGGGGTTCATCACATCGGTTGCGCCCGGCAGCTTCGCCCGCCGCCAAAACGAATTCTACAAGACGGACGAAGAGTTCCTGGAGGTGCTGGGCGAGGCGCTGCGCGAGGAGTACACCGCCATCGTCGAGGCCGGGTTCATTCTGCAGCTCGATGATCCTGGGCTGCCGGATAGCTGGGACATGACGAATCCCGAGCCCGACATCGCGGAATACCATAAGTTCGCGGCGTTGCGTATCGAGGCGCTGAACCACGCGCTTCGCGGTCTGCCCGAGGATCGGATCCGCTACCACATCTGTTGGGGCAGTTGGCATGGCCCACACACCACCGACCTGCCGCTCGAGCACATCGTCGATCTGCTGCTGACGGTGCGCGCCGGCGCGTACTCCGTCGAGGCGGGCAACGTCCGCCACGAGCACGAATGGAAGGTCTGGCGGGACGTGAAGCTGCCCGACGGCAAGGTCCTGATACCAGGCGTCGTCAGCCACGCCACCAACGTCGTCGAGCACCCAGAGCTGGTCTGCGACCGAATTATCCGATTCGCCGAGGTGGTTGGGCGCGAGAATGTAATTGCCGGCACCGATTGTGGTCTGGGCGGCCGCATCCATGAGCAACTGGTCTGGCCCAAGCTGCAGGCACTGGTCGAAGGCGGACGGCTGGCGAGCCAGCGACTCTGGCCTTGAGGTCTGCTGCTTGGATGTGAAGCGGCGGCACAATCGAGCATCGATCCGAAATGTGGCCATGCATCGCGGTTGGGCGACGCGGCGTATCCGATGCGCCATCCGTTTCACAATCGGGAATCACTCCCCCGGCCGGGCCTTGCGATGGTATCCCCGCCCCGGGGCGAGCGGCGTCTCGGGCAGGACCGCCTGGTCGAGATCGGATCGAAAAGTCTTGGTGTAGGCGGCGAGGACGGTCGGTGGCTTCGCGTCCTCTTCCGGGGCGAGCAGCCGGAGCTCGATCTTGTAGTCCCTGCCCGCCTTCACACCTTTCACCGGCGGTGAATGGAACGCGTGGCCGTTCTGGCGCCAGCCGTGGACCGAGCCAACCACCAGTGGCGGGCCGCCGGCCGGGTCCTCGAAGCGCGCCTCCAGCACCGTGCCGGTTTGCGGTTGGCGCAGCATCTTCACCATGAAGCCCTATTCGGCCGTGGCCATGCGGTAGTTGAAGATGAAGCCGCCGCC
The DNA here is from genome assembly GCA_047516085.1 of Bryobacterales bacterium. GTDB lineage: Bacteria > Acidobacteriota > Terriglobia > Bryobacterales > UBA6623 > JAKZVK01. The sequence continues at coordinate 10,804 of JAKZVK010000087.1, read as the reverse complement.
GACGAACTCGACATACGGCGCGTCGTCGGGCGTCTCGTCACAGCCGGCGAGGAGAACGGCGACGACGGCCAGGAAGGGTCCCGCTCGGTGAAATACGCGGCTGTTGCCGCGCGCGCTCACGCCGCGGCGGCGCGGGCGGCCTTGGCGTCGGTGAGCGAGGCCGGTACCGCCGCGGGCGGGCGCAGATGGTCGGGCAGGGCGGCGCGGTCGAGGGTGGGGGTCGCCGAACCCGCGATCACCCGGTGCATGGTGCGGCGGTGCGGCTCATAGTCCAGCACGGCGAGATGCTGGGTCGCGAAATTATCCCAGATCGCGACCGAATCCTTTTCCCATTTGAAGCGCACCTGGAACTCCGGCTTCTTCACCCACTCCCACAACATGCCGATCAGCCCGTAGGACAGCTCGAGGTCGACGCCGACGAACTTCTTGGTCCAGTTCGAGTTGATGTAGAGCGACAGCCGCCCGGTGACGGGATGGTTGATCACCGCCGGATGGATGACAATGGGGTTTTCCTCGAGCTCGCGGATCTCGGATTCGAGCGTGCGCTCGACCTCGCCGCTCGATTTCCAGCGCCGGCTCCAGAACATGTCGTGTTCCGCGTCGAGGCCGAGCAGCATGGTCTTGAACGGATCGGGCAGCGCGTCGAACGCGGCGCCGGTCGAGCACCACAACGTGTCGCCGCCTGAGGGCGGCAGCTCCATGGCGCGCAGGATGCCGACCATGTTGGGCTCGGCGCGGAAGGTGACATCGGTATGCCAGCGCGAATTGGGCGAGATGCCGTAGCCTTCTTGGATGATGCGCTGGACCTGCCCGCCGTCGTCGACCGTGGGCATGAACTCGTGGGCGGTCAGCTCGCCGAACCGAAGCCCGAGCGCCATCTGTGCGTCGGGCTCGATCGGCTGATCGCGGAAGAACACCACATGGTGGCGCCACACCGCTTCGCGGATCTCGTCATAGACCGCGTCGGAGTCGACGTGGTTGAGGTCGACGCCTTCGATCATCGCGCCGATCGCCGGTGACAGCGGCGTGACGTCGATGTGCTGAAAATCCATGCTTCACCTCGCGGGCGTTTGGTGGGCCATTGCGAACAGACCCCGCCACTTTACGTCGATACGCCGGGCGTGTCTCCGATTCAGATCGCTGAGGAAACCACCAAAACAACAAACTAAAAGATGCTTGGCATGGCCGCGGGCCGGCGCCTCGGCTGGGGCGATCATATGTGCCGCGTTGTCATACGTATTATCCGGGCGAACCGGGGGAGACCGCAGCGTTCTGACGCTCAGGCACAGATCAGCACCCCGCCGCCGCGGGGCTTCGCCCCTGCCCCCCATTTTGAATGATCGAGGATGCCGACCCATTTGGGCACACCCTCGCCGTTTCAATTCGGGGTGCAGGGGCAGAGCTCCTGCGTCAACGAGTTGTGGCGAGTTGCTCGGATGTTAGAACGCTGCAGTCTCCCAATCGGTACCGGCCGCCGAGATACTTGCAAGCGCGAGGCGGGGTCGGGGGCCGCGCCGTGTCGCTCGTTCGCGGCCATGCCAAGCAATCATCGGCGCGAGCGAGATTGGGATTTCGGCCCATATGTCTTCTCGGCAATGCCGTATTTTGCGTCGTCGCGGCTTGCATTTCGGTGGCCACATTCAACGCAGATTGTGTATTTCGCGAATCAACAGGACCCGTCAGGTTGGCGGGTGGCGCTAAATCTCTACGAGATCGACTGTGTCAGTGTGGAGCGGCTATGGTCTCACATTCGTGTACGCAGCTTCGACCTCTGCGCTCGCATTCATGCGAGCAGTAGTTTCGAATTCATGGTGTTGCTGGCTTCCTCGAACTTTCTTCCAGCCCTTGCTGCCTGGTTTGCGACAGCGAACGATAAGACGATCACCAGAAATTTTGTCGCCAGGATTCGTACCATGCATCGGTTTTTTAGGCTTTGGCAATCTCGCCTTCCGTCTCAAGTTCGTCGATTATGTCTCGGACGGTCCCGTAATCGAGCCGAAGCTCATCAGCAAGATCCGACGGATAGAAGGTCTCGCCGTGATGGGTCTCGAAATACGCGCAGATTTCTTTCTTGCATTGAGCACGCGACACTTTACGCGCGGGTAACTCGGAAACACCGATCGATTCACGCAGCTCCGCGACTTCTCGCTCAAGCGCGGAAATCCTTTCTCTATCGCTGCGACCTTGATCCAAGAGAAGCTGAACCGTTGTTGAGTCGACTGTGCTGGAACCAAGAACGCGGTGCACGTTGGGGCCAGTCGGATCATCATGGTCCGTAATCACGAAAAACGTCTTAAGCGACCCCATCGAAGTAACGCTTTGATTCGAATACGGAATCCGGATCATTTTGTCAAATCGATTGGTGCGGCCAACCACTACTGCCAAGCCGCTTGCCCGCCGCTCAGTCTGGTTTCGCGCTGTTGGGTCAGTCATCAGTCTGCTCATCGGTCGGGTTCTCAATATTCTGCATTAATTCGGGCCGCGCATGTTTGACGCGGTCCAACACCGTAATTGCCATAGCCAAGGCCTTGTCAGTCGGCAGCTTCACGGTCGCATGAATTGTTCGTACATCGTCCTCCTTCAATTTTCCAGGTTTGTAAGTCGCGACGTGCTCCGAGGCTTCATATAGTTCATGCTCTTGAGATCTAAGCAACTTGTCATCTTGGTAAAAGGTTAAGATCGCGAACTGACCATCTCCTGAGAGTCGAAGGAGATTCCCATCGGCAAATACCGAGCGGAGATCTGGCGCCTCCCTATAGGACTGGACCATATGCTTTGGCGGTCCAGATTTGGGCTTTTTGCTCCTAGTTTGACGCGCCATGAATTGCCTCCCTTAAAACGTCAAAGATAGTAGGCCATGTTTCCGACCGGCGCTACCATCCCGTGTCGCCAACGGCTCAGTGAAATCGTTCGCGACCTTGCAGGGCCGTCCGCTCCAGTTGGTCGATCGTCTCCTCAATCCGGCTCCACGCATTGCTCCGATACGTGTCCCCGGCCGGCAGTGGATCACCGACACGCAGGACCGCTAGACCTTCGGTGTCCCCGCCGTTGGGTCATATCATATGTCATTCGTGAGGCGCTCGGGAATTCCGAGCCTAGAGTCATCCCTTCAGAACCCCAGCAACTCATTCGTCGTCATGACGCGGTGGATGGCCTGCACGTACTTGGTTTCGATCTCAATCGTCCCTTTTGGGTTGTGTTGATCGAGCACCAGTTTCCGGGCGGTACGCCGCGCCAGGCATTTGAGAAATACTTGAATGTCGTCGACGTCGGCATAGCGCACCAGGACCACGACGCTGTCGCCGATCTGCGCCACCCTGTCCGGATGTACGTAGATCAAGTCGCCGGGTTTGTACTGAGGAACCATTGAATCACTTTGTACATATAGCGCATAGACGTTTTTCGCACCGATCAGCGAATCCGGACGGCGCACCGTATCAATCGGGCTGCCGTCGTTGTTCATCTGAAACGCTCCTTCGACCGCACCCGCCGCCGTGCCGAAGACGGGCACGTCTTTGTCGAGCGACCGGAAATCCCGCAAGTCGCGGTATGGTAGCATTTCGGCTGTGACAATTTTGTGTGATTCTTGAAGCCCTTCGGTTACGGCGCCGGGTTGACGCCGTGATCCGGTCGATTCTCCCGGAGTCTCGAAGTCCCCCGCCGCCGCCCCGCCCCGACCGGGCGCGGCATTGCCCGGCGACAGCTCGGAGAGTTGCATCAACTCGTCCTCGGTGATGGGCGGATCGCCCTGCCCGGCGAAGGCATTGATCGCCTTGAGAATCAGATGACCCGGCAAGCCTTGCTTGTCGATCCCGAAATGTTCCGGATCGATATAACGCTGCACCCCGGAACCGTGATGAAACCCCATGCCGCGCGCGAAGCGCTCCAACGAAAGCGGCCTGCCGCCGGTGCCGAGCCGATCCCTCAGCCGGTTGAACCGGAGGCAGACGTGATCTTGGTCCTGGGTCGCCATGGCACGATTGTCCACACATATGCATACATATTCCACGTTTGACATGAAAACATAAAATATGTATGAACGCCACCATGAGACCAAATCATTTCGCCGAAGACGACGAAACCGCGCGCTTTCTTTCGCCGCGGCGCGCGATCGTATTCAAGATGCTCGCGCACGCCGCCGACAACGGCTTGCCGGCGCCGACCGACACGGCGATCGCCGATGCCATCGGCATCCGTTCGCTCGGCAGCGCCAATCTCCACGTCTCCAAGCTGGCCGAATTCGGATTGATCCGCATCGAACGGCCGAGCCGGAACAGCCGGGTGATCGAGATCGTCGCCTCCGGCGCGCGAACCGCCAGCCCGCCGCCGGCCAAACAGCATGTTCGGCCCAAGCGGCGGCTGCGGCCCAAGCGGGCGCCCGGCGCCCCGGCCCGGGTCGAGATGGGCGGCGGCATGCTGACCAGCGAGCAACGCATGGCCAAGGCCGGCGGCCCGCCGGTGGTGGATCGCAAGCTCGGGCTTCTCAAATCGAGTTTCCCGCCGGCGAGCGCGTGTCAGTGGCAGCATGGCGACGGACCCTTCGTCGCGTGCGGCCGGGCGGTGAAACCGGAATCGTCGTACTGCCCCGAGCATCACCGGCGGTGCTGGCAGGAATACGTCCTCGTCCCCCGAACTTGGGTCGGCGCATGAACGCGCCGCCCGCATCGGATCCCGGTGCTCAGCCGGGATACCTGGGTCTCACGCCTTCGCGAAGCGCGCTTCGCCGTGCCGAGCAAGGTCGGACCCCCACGTCCCTCCAGGACGTGAGCCTCCCTCAAACTGGCCGGGTTGCGCGCGGTTTATCGCCACGCGCGCCCGGCCGTCTTTTCCGGTGAGGTGACATGGCCAATCCGTCTCGATCCAAGCGCCCACGCGGCAGACGCGCCAGGGGCCAGCAGCCCGAACGCGAGCTGGTGGCGCTATTCCAAAAATGGGGCCTGGAAGCCCGGCGCGTGCCCTTGCCCCGCGCGCCAGAGGAGGCTGATCCCGGGCCCGGCGAACCCGAAGGCGACGCCGATGCCTACAAGATCGGCCGCGATCCGCCGCTGGTCGGCGAGTGCAAGGTGCAGCGGGACGGGTTCAAGCAGCTCTATGCCTGGCTCGAGGGCGACGGCGCCGATTATCTCGCGCTGCGGGCGGAGCACGCCGAGTGGGTATTTGTCCTGCCCGAACGCGTGATGCGCGCGCTGCTGACCCAATGAGCTCCGACCCGGAGCCGCAAGACGTCGACGCCGTGCCCGAAACCATCCACATCGGCTGGTTGCCGGTCGGCACCCGCGTCCGCTGGACCGACGGCGCCGGCCGTGCCCACGAGGGCGTCCTAGTCCCCTGGCCCGACCGTCCCAAGCGCGCCGACGGCGTCCGCGTCATCGAGACGCTGGTCTCCGAGATCCCCCACGTGGTGCCGGAGCTGCGGCAAGTGGAGGTGGTGTATGTGGCCGAGGATGAGGGGGAATGACGCGGGAACCACCGTACTCGCGGCGACGGCCTTTGCTTGGCATGGCCGCGGGCAGGCGCCTCGGCGCGCTGCCGGCACTTGGCCCGCGTGATATTCCAGCGAGACTGAACGTTCCGGAGGGAGACCGCAGCGTTCTGACGCTCGGGCACGCGCAGGCACCTCGCCGCCGCGGGGCTCTGCCCCTGCCCCCCGTCCGCCTGTTCGGGCATACCGGCCCATTCGGCCACACCATTGCCTTTGCAATTCGGGGTGCAGGGGCAGCGCCCCTGCGTTGGCGGGGTGTCTTGGATTGCCTCGCCGTAAGAACGCTGCGGTCTCCCTCCGGTTCGATCGGACGAGTCCTTCGATCACGCGAGCACGCTGCGTGTCCCGGACCGAGGCGTCCGCTCGCGGCCATGCCAAGCAAAACCGACTATCCGCATGACCGGTCTGGACACGGGGGCGCGGCGTGTGGCGGTGTCAAATTCGGGGACCCAGGCAAGGTACCCTTTATTGGCCCTCACCGGTCCGGCTTCCCCAATTGTCACCCCGGCCTTGAGCCGGGGACCATCGTCGGAGCCGGAAATTCGGGTTTGCGGCGATTGGATCCCGGCTCTACGGCCGGGATGATAGCCGAGTTTTGGCATTTGCCGGTGATCGATGATTGTCAGGCGCCCGTGGGTGAGGTGGCTGATGACCTCGCCCCTACCCCATGACTGCCGACCTCCACACCCTCGACGGCGCGACTCCGTCGCGCGAGCCGCCCCACAACATCGAGGCGGAGCAGGGCGTGCTCGGCGCGATCCTGTTGAACAACCGCGCCTACGACAACGTCGCGGGTATCCTCAAGCCCGAGCACTTCCATGATCCTGCCCACGGCGCGCTCTACGCCGCCTGCGGCACGCTGATCGAGCGCGGGCGGATCGCCGATCCGGTGACGCTCAAGGGACACGCGCGCCCGGACTATCTGGCCGAGCTGGTGGCGGCCGCGCCGACGGTGATCAACGCGCCGCACTACGCCGCGACCATCCGCAACTTCGCCAAGGCGCGCGAAGCCATCGCGGCCGGCGAGAACCTCATCGAGGCGGGTTACCGCGTCGACCACGACGACGACATATCCGACGTCGCCGCCACCAGCCTCGCCGCCATCGAGGCGATCGGCGCCGGCACCGAGGGCGGCGCTATTCCCAACGCCGAGGCGGCCGAGATCGCCATCGGCAACGCGCTGGCCGCGCGCGACACCGACGGCAGGGCGGCTGGCCTCCCCACCGGATTGAGCGAGCTCGACCGGGTGATCGGCGGGCTCGCGCGCGGCGAGGTCACGGTGGCGGCCGGGCGCACCGGCATGGGGAAGACCGCGCTCGCCGGCTCGATCGCGCTGCATGCGGCGCGCCACGGCGAAGCGTGCGTGATTTTCTCACTCGAGATGCAGGCCCATTTCATCGCCAATCGGCTGCTCGCGATCGTCTCGGGCGTCAGCGGCGACGAGGCGCGGCGTGGCGCGCTCGACGACGACGACATGCGAAGCTTTCGTGGCGCCAAGGCCCGCCTCGCCGACCTCCCCATCGAGATCGACGAGGCCTCGGCGCTGACCGTCGAGATGATCGCGGCGCGGGCGCGCGCCCTCCATCGCCGCGGCCGGGCCAATCTGATCGTCATCGATTATCTCGGCCTGGTGCAGCCGTCGGACCGGCGCGAACGCAACCGGGTCTATCAGATCGAGCACGTGACCACCGAGCTCAAGCGGTTGGCCAAGAGCCTGAACATCCCGGTGCTGCTGCTGACCCAGATCAACCGCCAGGTCGAGGGCCGCGACGACAAGCGCCCGACGCTCGCGGATCTGCGCGATTCCGGCGCCATCGAACAGGACGCAGGCGCCGTGCTGCTGATCTATCGCAACGAGTACTACGTCGCCCGCAACGAGCCGATCAACGCCAGCGTCGAGGCCCGCGCCGACTGGGAAGCGGAGATGACCATGAGCCGCGGCAAGGCCGAGATCATCATCGCCAAGAACCGCCACGGCCCGGCCAATCGCACCGTGGCCGTGCGGTTCGACGGCGCGACCAGCGCGTTTTCCGACTTTCCACCCGACGGCGCGCACCCGCGCGCGGGCGACGAAGGCGCGTTCTGATGGCCCGCATCCGCACCGTGAAGCCCGAGTTCTGGACGTCTGAGCAAATCCTCGAATGTTCGACGGATGCGCGGCTGCTGTTCATCGGCATGTGGAATTTCTGCGACGACGGGGGTGTGCACGTGGCCAGCCTGAAACGGCTGAAGGCCGAGGTGTTCCCGGCCGACGATTTCACTATCGAAGACGTTCGCCGATTGATCGACGAATTGCTGACGAACGATCTGCTGGTCGAATTTTCGGCGGAAGACCGCCAGTTTTGGAAGGTCACCGGCTGGAAACACCAGAAGATCGACCGGCCCAACCCGAAATATATGCAACCTGATGCGAAAGGATCGACGAACGATCGCCGATCGATCACCCCCGGAAGGGAGTCGAAGGGAGTCGAGGGGAAGGGAAGGGACTCGGCCCGGCCCGATGCCGAACGTGATACCGCGCGCGAGGTGGATGAGCCGGCCGCCGCGCCCACCGGGTCGCGTGATGAGGGCAAAGCGAACGAGCAACCGGCGCCCGCACCGCGACCACCGAACCCGGCGGTTGAAGTGATCGCCGCGTTCGATGCCGAGCGCGCCCGGGTGTTCGGCGGCGCCCAGGCGCGGGCGCACCCGCACGCGACGGATCTGGGCGCGGCAAAGGCGATGCTCGACGGCGGGTCCGACTTGGAGACCTGCCGGTTCGTGTTCCGCGCCACGTTCGAACGCTAAAAGGCGGCCGGCCAGCGCCCCGCCGGCCTGCTGCGCTACATGCGCGATCCGGTCGCCGAGGCGGTGGCCGACGGGCGCGCCGATCCGCTCGATATTCCCGAGAAATACCGCCGGGTGGCGACGGGCGGACGCTTGCGCAACCCGTCGGACGTTCAGCGCGAGGGCCGCATCGAGAGTTACCGCCGCGCCGCCGCCGAGGGCCGAACACCGTACTGGCAGGACGATTGGGGCGATCCGCCGGCGCCGGAGGGGGAGGCGTGAGAGGTGTGAACGATTTGCCAGCGATCTTCCGCACAAATCGCGGTGCATTCGCGTCCCTCGGCGAGAAAACGACACGCTTTCGCCGAACGCTCGGCGAGCGCCCCAAGACTGTTCGAGGGTTGCTCCATGGAACAACCGGTCGAGATCGTCGAACGTGCGGGACGCGTGGGGCGCGCGCAAATGTCTGTGACTTCTCGGGCATGGACACGGCCGCGCGGAAACGGCCTTTGCTTGGCATGGCCGCGGGCAGACGCCTCGGCGCCCGGCAGGCACCTAGCCCGCGTGATATTCCATTGAGACCGAACGATCCGATGGGAGACCGCGGCGTTCTTACGCTCGGGCACGTGGAATCACCCCGTCAACGCAGGGGCGCTGCCCCTGCACCCCGAATTGCAATGGCGACGGTGTGGCCAAATAGGCCGATATGCTCGAATTCGAAAAGGGGGGGCAGGGGCGGAGCCCCGCGGCGACGGGGTGATTCCACGTGCCCGAGCGTAAGAACGCTGCGGTCTCCCTCCGGTTCCATCAAACGAGCCCGTCGATCACGCGAGCACGCTGTTTGTTCCGGACCAAGGCACCCGCTCGCGGCCATGCCAAGCAAAACGACCCCTCCACGTGATCGGCATGGCGAAGGAACCGCGACACGGCGCCAGCGAGGAGAATGCCTTTGACCGACACCGTTTGGTACGTCGTCCACACCAAGCCGCAGCGCGAGGCGGTGGCCTATGGCAACATCGTCGCGCAAGATTTCACCGCGTTCCTGCCCTTGGGCAAGGAGGCGGGGAAGCCCGCGCGGCCATTGTTCCCGCGCTATCTGTTCGTCGAGATCGCGCGCAATCAGAACTGGTGGCCGATCATGTCGACCCGGGGCGTCGACAAGATCCTGTGCACCGCCAGCGGCTTCCCCGTCCCGGTGCCGCTCGAAGTGATGACCGAGCTCCGCGCCCGCCTCGACCCAGCGACCGACACGGTTCACCTGCCCGCGCGCGGCCGGCGACGGAAATTCGAGAAGGGCAAGAAGGTGCAGATCATCGAAGGCCCCTTCCAATCCCTCGACGCACTATTCGTCGCACTCCGCGGCGACCGCGCCGAGATCCTCCTGGATATCGCCGGCCGCGCGGCCAAGGTGACGGTGGATGCGGGGGTGTTGCGGTGAGGGGGGCGAGGCTGTGTATTCACGATCAAAGACTTGAATCCGGGGATGAGCCAAAGAGATAAACTAATGCTTATACACAACTGTATTTCATAAAATACAATATTATAGGTAATTTATATTTTAAATGATTTTAATAATCCATTATAATTTTAATTAATGATTAGCGGATTCAATCATACATTAAACGCAATTATCACAATTTTTAAGTTTGGGTTTGAAAATTCCCGTGCAATATTGAAAGCAAGGTAAGGAGCGTCCAAATCGTGCCTAAGCGCCTGACATACAAATTCACAATCGGAGCGTTCAGCCCTGAGACAATTCCGATGTCTCGGCTGTCGAAGTATATGTCCGATCTGGCGGGCTTGCTCGGTGAACCATCAAGCGTACATTTTGCGGAACTCGAAGAAGGCAGTACCGTACTCGCCGTCACCGTTGACATCGAGGCCATCCCGAAAGTCATCGACCGGGTCGAGCAAATCCGTAGCGGCTACATCCCCGACGAGGTTAAGAAGCATTTCGAGACGCTTGATCGACGACTGGCGGCAGACAATGCAACGGGCGAACTCGTTGCCCTCACGGAGGAAGATGTTGCCGGCGCCGTTGTCATCACATTCCCGGGATGTGAGCGGCAGAAACCGATCGACTATGGCGTGATCAAGGAACGGGGCACACTTGATGGCGTGCCGTTCAGCATAGGCGGAAGAGACCGTATCATGCACATTCAGTTGCAGGATGGCAGTAGGACACACAGTAATATTGATCTCACCCAAGAACTCGGAAACGAGCTCAGCGATGCGCACGTTCTGCGTAGAAAAATGATCCGGTTGCATGGTGAAGGCCGTTGGCGCCGTAACCCAGAAAATGGGGAGTGGGATCTCATACGGTTCAGGGTTGAAGGGTTCGAAATTCTCGATGATGCCTCTTTGGGCGATACGCTCGCCGAGCTGCGAGGCGTCAAAGGCAGTGGATGGGCCGATTTATACCAAGTCCCGCTGAGCGAGACTCACGTGGGGGATTCCCGAATCGGGTTTTTTCTGTTTCAAGATGGCAAACGGATGAGGGTTTGCCATGGCTGCTCCTGTTCCTCTTCGGGATGATTTCGACGCGGCGGCGCTGCG
>JAKZVK010000086.1:0-3198 GCA_047516085.1 Bryobacterales bacterium | reverse complement strand
CGCCGCGCCCCGTCGCACGAATCGTCGTGAATGGCTCGTGGCGGGTGTCGGGGCGGGAGCTTTGGTGGCCGCACAAGCGGCCGTGCTCGAGCCGCGCATCAACGCCGTAATCAGTATTGGCGGCCTGCTTTCGTTCCGTTCCTTGTTGGATGACACTTCCCCCAAGCAGCCCCTCAGCAGCTTTCTTCCGGGAATTGTCGGAGCTTATGACATGCGCGACGTCTATGCTGCTATCGCTCCGCGAAGACTTCTCGTGGTCAACCCACAAGACTCTCAGCGGGCGGTGGTCGAACCCGGCGACGCTAGACGAGAACTCCAATGGACCGCCCGCATCTTCGAAATCCTCGGCGCCCGAAGCTCTTTTTCGCTCCAATCGAAGGTGCCACCCGGCAAAATGAGAAAAGTGCTCACCAAGTGGCTCGCGAGATCGTAGGCAGCTGCCCGGTGAGACCGTTCCCTGAACCCGCTGACGAGGGGCGAACTGCTTTTCACACCCGCTCAGCCCCGTAGCGCGATCGAGGCGGGCGCCCATCGCTGCCGCTTTTACACCGGCGTCGTCGCCCGGCAGGTTAGTGGCCGGCAGGTTGCCACCACGGCCATCGGCGAATTCACCTCTTACCTCGTCGCCCCTTGCAAGGAAAAAACAGAGCCGCGGCCGGTAGGGTCTGTGAAAAAACCGGGGACTGTCACAAGCGGCGTCCTTAGAAGTCACTAGAAGTCACTTGGAATCAATGGCGTCTTGAGCCGCGGTTGACTGTCCCAAGGTTTTTGCGATGAAGATTGCGAATGACCTCGGTTGCTGAGACAAGGCCTAACAGTCACGAGGTCTCAACCGCACCCTCACCTCCACCCGGCCGCTGCTAGTCCACGACGCCGCGCCGGTCAGCCCCGCTCAGGGTGATCGGTAGATGAACAGTATTAGATATGTACCCCTCTAGGCCAGAGACGGTAGACTGTCAAGCGTGGCTCTGACCCCAATGTGTACATAGACGGCTTCAACCTATATTACGGAGCGCTCACTTCGAGCACGGACGTACAGGACTGATGGCCATGAGGCGATTCTTGCGCTGGGTCGTGGGCACGCTAGTCGTGATCGTCGCCGCGGTGGTGTTGCTCGTGGGAGCCTTGATCCTGACCACGCCGAGGGCGAGCAAGCCACCGGAGACGTCGGGGCGCACGGTACTCGGCGAGATCCAGTACGAGGGGCGCACTCGGTCCTGGATCGTCTATCTCCCGCAGCAGCTCGCGGAGCCCGCTCCCCTCGTGTTCGCTCTCCCCGGATCCGGGCAGACCGGCGAGATGCTACGCGAAGCGACGAACTTCCGCTTCGAAGAGCTCGCTGACCGCGACGGGTTCCTGGTAGTGTACGCCGAAGCCTGGGCAGAGGGCGGTTTCTCGGGGCCTGAATGGAACGAGTGCCGCAAGAATACGCAGCTCCCCGCTCACCTCGAAAACGTGGACGATGTCGGCTTCTTGATGGACCTTCTCGAGCGCTTGGAGCGAGAGTACGCGATCGATCCCGACCGCGTCTACGCCGCGGGGGTGTCCGACGGCGGCCAGATGAGCTACCGGCTCGCGAGTGAGCACCCCGAGCGATTCGCGGCCATCGCGGCCATCGTCGCGCAGCAAGCCGCACCCGAGAATTCGAACTGCACGGAACCTCGCGGTCCGATCTCGGTCCTGGTCATGAATGGCACCGCGGATCCGATCATTCCCTACGGGGGTGGCGAAGCATCCTTTTACGGCTACCTGTCCGCGGGCCAGGTGCAATCGATCGAACGCACGATCGCGCACTGGAAGCGTGTGAACGGGATCGACGACGCGGGCACTCGAGAGGAGCTGCCGGATCGCGATCCCGGGGACGGATCGACCGTCGTGCGCGAGAGCTGGCGGGCCGCCTCCGGTCACGAGGTTCTCCTCTACTCGATCGTGGGCGGCGGGCACACGATTCCGGGCGGCTTCATCGGCGCGCCCGAGATCATCGTGGGTCCGACGAACCGCGACATCTCGGCCGTCGACGAGATTTGGGCGTTCTTCCACCGTCACTCGCTGCGCGCGGTGAGGCGCCCCAGTTCAGACAGGGACTCTACCTAGCGAGCAGCTGACCGGTGGCCTTGGTTGCGAGCTGCGTGGCCATCTTTCGCAGCTCGCTTTCGCATCATGATCTGGACCCATGACGATCATTGGAACGAAAACTTACGCTGCCTTTACTGGGCTTGCCCCCTGGCTCCCCAGTCACGCGAGCGCGGGGAGCCTTACACCACAGAAACCAGGCACCCTATGCCAGGGACACAAACAGCCCACGCCCTCCCTTTCACCAAGATTACCCAAAGGACGAAAACTCTTAGAACGTGAACGCGGCTAGGCGATTATCGGTCGAGCCCAGTAGGGACAAACACTCTTGTTTGTCCTAGCCGCCCGGATCAAGCTGACCGGGATCAATCAGCTGTGGGTGGCCGACATCACCTACATCCGGGTGAAGGCCGAGTTCGTTTATCTGGCCGTGGTCTTGGACGCCTACTCGCGGAAGGTGGTGGGCTGGGCGCTGCAGAAAACGCTGGCCGCCCGCTTGCCGCTGGCGGCACTCGAGCAGGCGATGGCCGACACACGCTCTCAGCGTGCCGCGTCGAGACTCCTCTCGACGCCTGGGAGCCGTTCAATCGAAAACGACCAAAACAAACCCAATTTCGCCGAACTCCAGTGGAATCAATGTCTCTAAGGGTCGACAAAGCCGCACAGCTTAGGATACGAAGGGATCCCCGTCGCCGCTTCGGCTAGCAGCCGGCAAGAGCGACCCGCTACTGGCGGTTTCCGATCCCCGCCCTCAGGTTCCCCTGCTTCAGCACGTCACGGTTGACGACGTACTCGGGCCGCTTGCCAAGGAAGACGTCCCTCATTTGGGCCGCCGCTGTCCTCTGGAGCTCCAAAAGCGACTCCTCGGAGTAGAACGCAGCGTGGGGAGTCGCCAACACCTTCGGGTGGCGCATGAGCGGGTGGTCGGGATCCGGCGGCTCTTGGGAAAGGACATCCAACGCCGCCCCGGCGATCTCGTCCGTATCGAGCGCCTCGAGCAGCGCTTCTTCATCGATCAAGTCTCCCCGGGCGGTGTTGATCACGAGAGCCTCCGGGTTCATTTTGCGAAAGGCCTCGCGGTTGAAAAGATGCCTTGTTTCGGGTGTCGAGGGAACGTGCATCGAT
>JAKZVK010000085.1:0-3842 GCA_047516085.1 Bryobacterales bacterium | reverse complement strand
TGCGACAGCACGGACCTCGGAGAAGACGGCCTGGATATCGGAAAGATATACGACTACGACCTCATCGTTCTCGATCTGATGTTGCCCGACATTGACGGGCTCGAGGTCCTGCGGCGCTTGCGCACGGCCAAGGTTCAAACGCCGATCCTGATCCTGTCCGGGCTGTCGCAGCCTGATGACAAGGTCAAGGCATTGACGTTGGGTGCCGACGACTATCTGACGAAGCCTTTCGACAAACAGGAATTAATCGCTCGACTCCGGGCGATCGTGCGTCGCGCCAACGGGCATCCGGACGCGATCATTCGTACCGGCGGGCTTGCGGTCAACCTCGATACCCGGACCGTAACCTTGGAAGGACAGCCCCTTCACACCACCCGTAAGGAATACGCGATCCTGGAGCTTCTCTCGCTTCGCAAGGGAAGCACGCTGACCAAGGGAATGATCATGAGCCACCTCTATGGTGGCATGGACGAACCCGAGATCAAGATCATCGACGTCTACATCTGCAAGCTGCGCAGGAAGCTTTCGGCCACGGGTGGCGACAACTTGATCGAGACGGACTGGGGGCGGGGCTACATTCTGCGTGAACCGGACCAGACGGGCGCGCTGGATGAAGAAACGCCGGCGACACCCGGCACCGACGAGGTTCGGTCCGCGGCCGGCGCCGGCGGTTGACGAGGATCGCCGTGTCCGACGGACAAACCATCCTGATCGTCGAAGACAACGAGTCGAACATGAAGCTGTTCCGCGACCTGCTCGCGGCTCACGGGTATGTCACCTTGGAGACGAACGACGGCGCGGAGGCGCTCGATTTGGTGCGCCAACATCGTCCGGACCTGGTCCTGATGGACATCCAACTGCCCAATGTCTCGGGGCTGGAGATCATCAAGTCGATCAAGGCGGACGCGGAGCTAAAGTCGATCCCAGTTGTCGCCGTATCTGCGTTCGCGACCAAATGGGATACGGAAACGATGCGCGAACTGGGGTGCGCGGCCTGTTTGACCAAACCCATCACCATCGTAAGCTTCATCGAAGCGGTCGAAACGGCGCTGCGTTGACCCGACGATATTCGCGAGTCTCGCCGGCGCTCCTGCCTATTCCGAGCGGGACCTCCTGCGGCGCGGGACGTTCGACCCAGGATCCTGGCGCCGGTCCGCGTAGGAATATCGCGGCTTCCTTCTCCGCTGCACGGTCTTGCGGTCGATCGCGACCTCTTCCAGGCCGTCGAGGTCGGGAAGCTCGAACATGGTCTCGAGCAGAACACCCTCGACGATCGAACGCAACCCGCGCGCCCCGATCCTGCGGCCGATCGCCGTCTCGGCGATCATCTTGAGCGCGCCATCGGAGAATTCGAGCCGCACGCCCTCCATCTCGAATAGGTGCTGGAACTGCCTGATCAGTGCGTTCCTGGGCTCGGTCAGGATGGTGACAAGCGCGGCCACGTCGAGCTCGGTGAGCGTGGCGATCACCGGCAACCGACCGACGAGCTCGGGGATCATTCCGAACCTGCGAAGATCCTCGGGCTCGACGTTCTTCAGGATGTCACCGGTGTTTCGATCGTCCGGGCCGCGCACCTCGGCGCCGAACCCGATCGAGGTAGACTGGCTGCGCTCGACAATGATCTTGTCGAGTCCCGAGAAGGCACCGCCACAGATGAACAGGATATCGGTGGTGTCGACCTGGAAACTCTGCTCGTGCGAGTTCTTCCGTCCAACTTTGGGCGACAAGGAGACCTCCGTGCCCTCGATGATCTTCAGAAGCCCTTGCTGCACGCCCTCGCCCGACACGTCGCGGGTGATCGAGACGTTCTCCCCCTTGCGGGTGATCTTGTCGATCTCGTCGATGTAGATGATCCCTTGCTGGGCACGCTCGACCTCGTAGTCGGCGGCCTGAAGCAGCTTCAGGACGATGCTTTCGACGTCTTCACCGACATAGCCCGCTTCCGTCAGCGCGGTCGCATCCGCGATGGCAAAGGGCACGTCGAGCAGGCGTGCCATCGTCTGTGCCAGCAGCGTCTTGCCGCAGCCGGTCGGGCCGATGAGTACGATGTTGGACTTGCCGAGTACCTCGTCGTGGATTGCGCCGTCGTGCGACAGCCGCTTGTAGTGATTGTAAACCGCGACCGACAAGACGCGTTTGGCATGTTGCTGTCCGATGACGTAGTCGTCGAGCATCGAATAGATCTCTTGAGGCGTGCGTCCATTGTCACGCGAGACAGTGGAGGCGAGTTCGTCTCCCTCGGCGATGGTGTCGATGCACATCTCAACGCATTCGTTACATATGAACACGGTCGGCCCGGCGATCAGCTTGCGAACCTCGTCGCTGCTTTTGCCGCAGAAGGAACAGAAGAGGTCACACTTCAGCCCGCTGCCGGTAGACTTGGTCATGTGCGTCTTCTGAAAGTGCCAGGTTCTTGGAGGATTGTACGCTTCTTGTGCCAATTCCGGCAGAAATTGCAGGATGCCTCCGTCGCCGGTACGGGGACACTATTCTGGTCCGAGAGAGTGGTCCAGCTTGCATACGTACCAATGCGCTCCCTTGGCTTATGACGAATCCTCGGAGCGACCTTGAACAGTCGGCGCATTGAAGGAGCGGTGATGTGACGCCGGTCATGCATCGAGGAAGCTCCTGATCCGCCGTGACCGGCTCGGGTGCTGGAGTTTGCAGAGTGCCTTGGCCTCGATCTGGCGAATGCGCTCGCGCGTCAGCAGGAATTTCTGGCCGACCTCCTCGAGCGTGTGCTCGGTGCTCACGCCGATGCCATAGCGCAGCCTGAGGATACGTTCCTCGCGCGGCGTGAGGGTCTCGAGCATGCGGGAAGTCACCTTGCGCAGATCCGCCCGGATCGCTGCATCGAGCGAATGCACTGCGTCCTTGTCTTCGATCATGTCGCCAAGACGGCTGTCCTCCTCGTCGCCGATCGGCGCCTCGAGACTGAGCGGTTGCCTGGCGGCGTTGAGGACCATGCGGACCTTCTTGAGCGGGATACAGAGCTTTTCGGCCAACTCCTCCGCCGTCGGTTCGCGCCCGATCTCACGCCGGAATTCGTGCGACGCGCGGATCAGATGCGCAATCGTTTCATGGACGTGGATGGGAATCCGGATGGTGCGGGCCTGATCCCCGATCGCGCGGGTGATCCCTTGGCGGATCCACCACGTCGCGTAGGTCGAGAACTTGTTGTCGCGGCGATGGTCGAACTTGTCGACCGCCTTCATCAGCCCGATATTGCCCTCCTGGAGGAGATCGAGGAAGTCCACCCCACGATTGGAGTACTTCTTGGCGATCGCGAACACGAGCCTGACATTGGCCTTGACCATCTCCTCCTTGGCCTGGCACGCATCGTGCTCGCCCTGTCGCACGAGGCCGACGATGCGGTGGAACTCGCCGATGGGCAACCCGACCTCACCAGCGATCGCGCCGATCGACCGGCGGATCTCCTTGATCTCGGTACGATGCGTCTCGACGAAGTCGCGCCAACCCGCGCCGGAAAGACGGCGCACTCGACCGAGCCAACGGCGGTTCAACTCGCCGCCGCGATACTGGTTCAAGAAGCTTTCGCGCGCAACGCCGCTGGTGACGGCGAGACGGAGTAACCGGCCTTCGAGCCCGACCAGCCGCCCGTTGAACGCGTAGATCTCTTCCACGAGGCGCCCGATCCGGTCGTTTTTCAGGTGGATATTCGCCGTGAGTTGGGCGAGTTCGCGCCGCAGCTTATTGTAACGTTTCTCCTGCGAGGATGTGAGATCGTCGCCGCCCACGAGCAACTCGAGGCGGTACTCCTGCAATCGGTGCAGTTTCTCGTATGTCCGTGCAATGTCCTTGAAGATCCCGATCAAAAAGGG
>JAKZVK010000084.1:0-4016 GCA_047516085.1 Bryobacterales bacterium | reverse complement strand
GTCCAGTACGACGTAGAGGTCCCACTTGGTTTCGTGGATCTCGGGTTGCGTGTAGCCAGACCGATAGATGATCTGCACGTCGTGCCGCCGATGATCGGCCCTTGGGAGAGCGTTCAGGACGGCGAACTGTGTGCCGAAGATCCCCGGTCCCTCACGCAACTTACCTTCAAGCTCTTTCGTGAACCCGGCGAACGACTCCGCGTCCCCGTGGACGAACTCGGACGGACGGGGCTCGTTCGTCACCCCCGCAAAAGGATTTTGCGCCGACGCCTCCGAGACGCCAAGCCCGACGACAGCCGCGACGAGAACCACGAATCGCATAAGAGCACCTTTCGCGCTACGGAATCCACCGATCTCGCCCAACCAGGAGCAATGAGGGACACACAGGGTTGCGTTCCCCAGTCCCGGACCCCAACCGCTCCGGCTTGTACCAGAGTTTCGCCACCGGTCAGGTCCAGAAGCGCATCTAATGACCGGCATTCTACGCCCGTCGGGGCTTCGGAGGGCATTCGTCTGCAACTGAGAAGTGGACCAGACTCTCCTCGTCGCGTGCCAGGATTCGGGCGCAGTTCGACAATCGCACTAGATATTTGGTCCTGCTAGAAGGCGCACGTACGCATCTGAGCCGTATTTCTGTGCAACCGGGTAGGCCAGCGTGCGCCGGGTGGCTACAATGGCCCCGGTCTCAGCCTGACACCTATGGCCCTGACAGTCGATTCCCAACTCGCCCACTACAACGTGACCGCGCTTATCGGCGAGGGGGGCATGGGCCAGGTCTACCAGGCCACCGATACCAAGCTCAACCGGCAGGTGGCGCTGAAGATCCTGCCCGAGGCGTTCGCGGTTGATCCTGATCGGCTCCGTTGTCTCGCTGCAGACTTTCCAATCGGGTACGCCGGTCGACGACCACCGCATCCGGATCATCAGACCAGATAGCGCCCAGCAGCAAGAACGCGTGGTCTTGCGTGTCCCTCGGCGGCGTCGATCGCAGGAATCGCTTTGCACGTTCGAGTCGTGCCTCCATTGCGACTCGAAGGCCTGGTGGTGTGAACTGAGACAGCGCTCGAACGGCGAGGGCGGTGAACACGATCGGGTTGCCACCGACTATCGGGGGGATTACCGTTTAACCACTGTCCACGCATCCGGGGCCGGAACAGACTCGTTGCGGAGAAACCGGACGCGGTTCTGATGACACCACAAAGAGCGGGTAGCTGTCGACTCGCGGTGCGGGGCCAGAAACTCGGATGTAAGAGCCTATGATGTCGAACCTCCCACCTGAATCCGGACAGGCGTCCAACGAAGGACCTCAGCAGCTTCTCGAGGAACTTCAGCGGTATGCCGGGTGGTTGGGAAAGGATGTGAGATCGTCACGACTCCGGACCAGCGCGAAGAGCCTCGGCATTGCCATCTCGAGCGGCAAGGAGGTGCCCGCCGCGATCCTGAGGGTGCAAGTCAACATCAAGGGTTTGGGCTCTGGCGCGATACTGCCACTGCTCCGCGGGACCATGCGGAAGATTCTCGCCGAGCTGGAATGAGCGGAACCTAGGCGGCGAAAGACACCACATGAATCCGATGCGAAGCAAGCTTGAAGAGCAACGTCGGGAACTACTGGAGGAGCTCGGCGCCATTGACAGGGCGATCGCCGCTCTCAACAGCGGCGGAACGTCTGTTGCGGAAGTACTATCAGCCGAGGCCGATGTCTCAGACACGCACGCCGCGAGCCCGGTTCTTCCAAGGCGGGTCAAACCCAGGCGCGTCCTGAGCGATTCTCACAAGCAGGCGGTAACCGTCGGCAGACGCCGAGCGCGTGCAGCCAAGGATGCAGCGAAGGGCCTTGCCCGTGAGATGCTCGAAGACTCGTTCGTGCCCGCGATCGGGACGCGAGCCAACAGTCAGCCACCGAGGCTGGTGAAGCGGCCAATCGAGAAGTAGCTGGATGACGATAGGCGATATTGGCCGGGCCTCGCGGTTGACGGAACACGCTCATTTTGCCCAGCGTCGGTCCCACGTTCTCATCGACACCATCACCACCAGACGCCCGTATCGATTCTCCGGAAGGCCTTCAACATGAAAGCGTGAGGCATGCTAACCAATGAAGATCCTGAAGTGTGACCTCTGCCACCGCGAAGAGCACACAAAAGCGGATGGTGCAGACAAACAGGACGTCCGAACCATCTCATCTGGCGGCGTCATCAGTACTGGCAGGCTCAAGGGCGACTGTGCATGGCGCTTGTCCGTTGGCAGCGGCAGTCAAGACTTGGAGATCTGCGGGGTGTGCAAAGGACGGCTCACCCAAGCCCTTGAGTCGTGCCTGTCCGAGATGAAGGGAACCGACGAGGCGGGAGAGGTCGCGTCATGACCTGTAGTCGGATCTGACCCCGACCAGCCTCCCGAAGCCAAGCTGATACACTGGTCTCGCACGCGAGAGTGGGGAGCCAGCCAATGCGCACGCTTGAAATAGTCGTTGCGGCCTCGGTGGTGACAGCCATTCTCCTGTTTGTTGTCCTCGACCCCGTAAGGTGCGTTTAATCGGCCGAGGTCAGGTCGGTGCTGCTCGGGTCTACCAAGTAGTCTCAGGCCATGCCGCCTGCGCTGCAGTTCCTCGTCCTCACGTTCGCTGGGTGGGTGAACCGCCACCAAGACGATCTGATTGAGTATCTCCGGGAGGAGAATAGGGTCCTCCGGGAGCAACTCGGAGGTCGCCCGCTTCGCCTGACCGACGCCCAACGCCGTCGACTCGCCGTGCGCGGCCAGAAACTCGGCCGGCGGGTCTTAACGCGGGTCGCGAGTGTCGCCACCCCGGACACGATCCTTCGCTGGTACCGGAGATTGATCGCCAAGAAATACGACGGCAGCGCCTGCCGCTGTCGAGGCCGGCCGATGACGCGCAGCGAAGTCGCCGCGCTCGTGGTCAGGATGGCGGTCGAGAATCCGCAGTGGGGCTACACACGGATCCGCGACGCGCTCTCGAACCTTGGGCACAAGATCGCCCGGACCACGGTGAAGCGGATCCTGCGCGACTACGGGATCGACCCGGCTCCCGAACGGAGCCGACGCACGCCTTGGAAGACGTTCCTGCAGGCGCACTGGGACGGCTTGGCGGCCTGCGATCTGTTCACGGTCGAGGCGCTGACGCTGGCGGGGCTCAGGCGGTATCTCGTCTTTTTCGTTATCGAGCTGGAGACCCGCCGGGTGACCATCGCCGGGATCCACCCGCAGCCGGGCGGCGCGTGGATGGAGCAGCAGGCCCGCAATCTGACCGACTCGGTCGATGGCTGTCTGCGAAGTGCCCGCTATCTGATTCACGACCGCGATCCCCTCTATACGCGGGTCTTTGGCGAGATCCTGGAGAGCGCCGGTGTGCAGCCGATTCGGCTGCCGCCGAAGAGTCCCAATCTCAACGCGTATGCCGAACGGTTCGTCCGGTCAATCAAAGAGGAGTGTCTCACGCGCGTGGTCCCGCTCGGTGAGAGGCATGTACGCCGTCTCGTCTACGAGTACATCGAACATTACCATCGCGAGAGAAACCACCAGGGACCCGACAACCAGCTCCTGCAACGACCGCCACCGCCGTTTCGCCCGGACGCCGACGTTCGGCGACGTGAGCGCCTCGGCGGACTGCTCAGCTTCTACTATCGAGAGGTCGCATGAGCGGTCGGCCGATTAAACGCACCTTACGGGGTTCAGAAAACCTCCCGGTACCGGCCTGACTTTCGCCAAGATCTGCACCAACTTCTGGCCCCGGTCACCTCGCGTGGCTGGGGTCAGGAAACACCGGATTCTGAGACACCGGGTAGACACGTGGCAACTCCAACCCGCCAAAGCAGTGGCTGACCGCAAACGAACCGGCTGCATATTCTGCGGCTCACAGAGTCGGCTGAGCGCCGAGCACGTCTGGGGGGATTGGCTCTCCCGTCTCTTTCACCCGCGCCCCAAGAGCGACCAGTACCGGGTTAGGCAATTAACACGCGATGCGCCTGACCGACACTGGGAATCGGCAACTGTCTCGCTCAGAA
>JAKZVK010000083.1:0-8353 GCA_047516085.1 Bryobacterales bacterium | reverse complement strand
GGTGGGCTGCGGATGCCCCGGTAGTGGCTCAATTTGGCTGCTCCACGCTGGGTGATGGGCGTGCGCTGGACACTGTGCCGGAAGGCCATCGTTTCTGAAGTCGCCTTCAGGCGGCTTCCGCGCGAAGCGCGTTGTAGGCCGGTCGTTTACGGCCGGTTCAGCGTGGCCCTTCGTCCCTGCCCAGGGCGCTTCAGCGTCCTTCCGACACACCGGCTTGAGCCACCGTGGATGGCTGATCCGGTGTCCGTGAGACCGTCATGGCTGAAACTGAGCCACGACCGGGAGGGGGCATTCCTCAACAGTCTTGATCTCCGAAAATAAAAGGGGGTCTCCAATGAATGAGAGTGGCAACCGTCGGCGCGGCCCTGCAAAGGCCTGCTGGCCGTGCGGACGGGTGGCACCCCCCTGGTACCCGAGTCCCGCCATTTCGCCCGCAACCCGATTTTCATCACAGATCTTCAAAAACTTTATTCCCTGCCCTTTCTATCAGTTGGCGCTTTCCAGCGGTCGAGTCGCGCCCACCCTCCTGTTACGGTGTAATCGGAGGATAGAGGCAGCACAGTCGAGCCCCCGGAGTGCCAGATCGTTCCACCGACATCATTCAGAACGGGCTAGCTACTTTCCGGCGCAAGAAGCGATGCGCTTCACTTCGGGGACTGTCACCATTTTTCGCGCGCCCATGGAATCAACCGCTTGCCGAGATCCTTCGTGCGCGAAAATTGGCTGACTGTCCCCAGGAGCACGGCGCCTGCCCTTTTTGCGCCGGAAAGTAGCTACAGCAAGCCGCGCCTGGGCTACGATGTGAAAGCATCGCGTCTCCGTAGAATGAAAACCGCTTTTCGACTCCACTGGGCGCTGCTGGGCATGCTCGCGGCGGGCCTGCTGCACGGCGCTGATTTGAAGGCGGGTCTGGCAGCCTACAACCGGGCCGACTATCGCACTGCGGTTAACGAGTTCCGCCCGCTCGCCGAGACCGGCATCCCTATCGCCCAGTACAGCATGGGCAAGCTTTGCGAGGAAGGGCGCGGCGTGCCCCAAGACTTGACGGCCGCCGCGAACTGGTACCGCAAAGCCGCCGAGCAGGGCAATGCTCTGGCGCAGTTCAGCCTGGGAAAGCTGTACGAAGCCGGAAGAGGCCTTCGGCGCGACGCCCAAGCGGCCGCGGAGTGGTACCGCAAGGCAGCCGACCAGGGGCGGGCCTACGCGCAGTATCAAATGGGTCTGCTTTGCGAGTCGGGGCGTGGTGTAGCCCAAGATTACGAGCAGGCGGTCGGCTGGTTTCGCAAAGCCTCCGAGCAAGGGAGCGTCCCGGCGAACTACAAGCTCGGCCAACTCTACGAACTGGGGCAGGGCGCACCGCGCGATCTCGAGGTGGCGGCGTCTTACTACCGCAAGGCGGCCGCCAAGGGCTATCCCCCCGCGCAGTTCAGCCTCGGCAAGCTCTACCACACCGGGCGAGGCGTGGCGAAGAGCGATGCCGAAGCCGTCGAGTGGTATCAGCGGGCGGCCGCGCAGGGATTCGCGGAGGCGCAGTTTTTCGCGGGGCTCGCTTACCGAGACGGCAAGGGTGTTCCGCAAAGCGACGCCGACGCGGCGAAGTGGTATCGCGCGGCGGCCGAGCAGGGCCATGCCGGCGCACAGTTTCAGCTCGGGCTACTCTACGGCGACGGCCGCGGCGTGCCGCAAGACTACGCCGAGGCGGCTCGCTGGTTAGAAAGACCGGCGCGGGGAGGCAATTCCAGTGCCCAGTACCGCCTGGGGACTATGTATGCCCAAGGCCAGGGCGTCGAACGTGACGTCGTAAAGGCGGTTGCCTTGTATCGCAAGGCGGCGGAACAGGGCTCGGCCGAAGCCCAGTTCAATCTCGGGCTGATGTACTTCCAGGGGCGCGGCGTCGCGAGGGACCTCGAAACCGCCGCCCGCTGGTACCGCCAAGCCGCCGATCAGGGTTATCAGAAGGCGCAGCAGATGATGGGGACGCTATATCAAAGAGGTCGCGGCGTACCCAAGGATGAAGGCACAGCCGCGTTCTGGCTTGGCCGTGCCGCCGAGACCCAGCGCATGTACCCGCAGGCGCTCGACTGGTATCGCAAAGGCGCCGAGGCGGGCAGCACCGACGCGCAGTTCCGCCTGGGCCGAATGTATTTCCAGGGGCAGGGTGTCGAGAAGGACCCCGCCCAGGGGGTTGACTGGTTTCGCAAGGCCGCGGAGGGCGGAGCGGCGGACGCTCAGTCGACGCTGGGTGTGCTCTACGAGCGTGGCGAAGTGGTCGAGCAAGACTTTGCCGTGGCGGTCACCTGGTATCGGAAGGCGGCGGAGCAGGACCAGCCCGAAGCGTTCTACAACCTGGGAGCCGGCTACGAGCACGGGCGGGGCGTGGAGCGTGATGCCTCGGCGGCGGCGAGATGGTACGAGAAGGCGGCTCGCCTCGGGGTGGCGGAGGCGCAGGTGGCGTTAGCGGCGCTGTACCAAGAAGGGCGGGGCGTTCCCAAAGATGACGTACGTGCCTGTGCGTACCTTGAGTTGGCTGTGGGCAGCGAACATCCTGAAGCTGAGGCACGCCTCGCGGTGGTCAAAGCAAGATTGACCGCGGAGCAGATGCGTGAAGCCGGGGAGTTGGCGAGGAGTTGGGCGGGGAAACCGCGGGACTAGTCTAGATATCTTTGAGTGGCGTCAGGGTTCGTGCCGGACCGCTCCCTGACGGTCACGGCTCGGTTTTCTGGCGCTGGTCCGCTGGTCGGCCCTTGCCCTCTTGGAGCGTGTGGAACTCGTCCGGCTTCAGTTGGGAGAATGTTTCGACAAGGCCGCTCGGCCAGTGGACTTCGATTTGATCGACGGTGGCCGCCTCGCCCAGACCGAAATGAACGCGGCTATCGTTGTGTGAGAGGTAGCTCCCGCCGCTTCGCACTTCAGCGGTCTGTTGAACGCTTCCAGTCTTGACCGCCACTTTCGCGCCGACGGCGTCCCGGTTGCTCTTCGTGCCGAGGAGCCGCAGGTTGATCCAGTGGTTGGCTGACTGTGTATCGTTGCGGAGCAGGCTGGGCGGTTCGTTCATGTTTATGACAACAGCATCGAGGTCACCGTCGTTATCATAGTCAGCAAAGGCCGCGCCTCGGCTGGAGTGGAGGTCAAGCAGCGGTCCGGCAATGTCTTTGGTCAGCTCCTTGAATCGGCCGTCGCCCAAGTTGCGGTAGACCTGCTTCGGCTCACGGTACTTGGAGTCGATGCCGAAGTTGTCGATCTCGGGGTAGACGTGTCCGTTGGCAATGAACACATCGAGCAAGCCGTCGTTGTCGAGATCGACGAACGACGTTCCCCAGCCCAAGTAGGCCGTCGACGACGCTCCCAAGCCGGCGGGAAAGGTAACGTCGGTGAAGAACGCCGAGCCGTCGTTCTCGTAGAGAACGTTTGAATCCTGCGAGAAGTTGGTCACGAATAGATCGAACGAGCCGTCGCGATTGTAGTCGCCGACCGCGACGCCCATGCTGGCCTGTTCGGTGCCGGCGGCGTTTAGAGCGACGCCGGCGAAGAGGCCTTCTTCGGAGAACGTTCCGTCTTTTTGGTTTGTGAAGAGAAAGCTGGGCTCGGAATCGTTGGCGACGTAGATGTCGGGCCAGCCGTCGTTGTTGAGGTCGGTGAAGACAACGCCGAATCCGTAGTAGGGGGGCTGCTCGACGCCGGTTTGTTTCGTGACGTCGGTGAACGTGCTGTCGCCGTTGTTGCGATAGAGGATATCGGGCTCGGCCTGGAGGCCGCGGGGTCCGCAGAGCACGTCGCGACCGAGATACTGACAGAGTTCGTTGGCGCCACGCTTGGGGACGGTCTTGATATCGAAGCGGATGTAGTTGGCGACGTAGAGGTCCAAGTCGCCATCGCGGTCGTAGTCGCCGAACGCGCAGTTCGTCGCCCAGCCGGAGTTCGCTAGGCCCGCTTTCTCTGCGACATCCGTGAACGTTCCGTCGCCGTTGTTCTTGTAGAGGACGTCGGGGCCAAAGGCCGTTAGATAGGCATCTTGGTGGCCGTCATTGTCGAAGTCCGCAATGCAGGCGCCCACGCCCCAGCCCTTTCGGCCCAGCTTGGTTGCCGTAGTGACGTCCTCGAAGTTGCCTTTGCCGTCGTTGCGATAGAGAGCCGCCATCGGATCGCCGCCCTTCGCCAGTTGCTCCAGCGTCGAACCGTTGACGAGAAGCAAGTCCATGTCGTGGTCATTGTCGTAATCGAAGAAGGCGGCCCCGTTGCCGTTGATCTCGACGATGTAGTCCTTCGTGTCCTTGTTGCCGCAGACGTTTGTGAGCGTGACGCCGGACTGCGCGGCAACGTCGGTGAAGCGAATGGCGGGTGCAGCGGCGCTGGGGGGCGGATCTTGCTGGGCGAAAAGAACGACGGCGCACAGTGAAAATGGGAGCATCGCTGTGCTGAAGCAACGCCCTCTACCCAGGAAAGAACCCCAAAAAGCGCGTGCTAGGATACCGATTGTGCAGGCACGCCCAGGCCTTAGGGGAAGGCTTCGGCCCGCGCTGGTGGCAGCGGTTGCGGGCTTGGCCGCGTTGCTGCTGTTGACGGTGCTGTTCACAGCGTTCTCAAGAGCGCAGAGCCAAACCGGCAGACCGCCCGGCAGCCCGCGCCGCGACGCCGGTGCGGCGGACGCTCTTTTGCGTGCAGGCGCCGACGACGGTTACATCGATGCCGTTGCGTGCGCCGGCTGCCACGCCGAGATCTGGGAGAGCTACCGGAAGACCGGCATGGGCCGGTCGTTCGCCCGAATGGCGCCGCAGGGCGTGCTGGCGGACTTCGCGCAAAGCAACACCTACTATCACGAGGCGTCCGAGCGCCACTACACGGCCTTCCAGCGCGACGGGAAATTCTACCAGCGGCGACATCAGATCGGCGCGACCGGAGGCGAGATCAACGTCTTCGAAAAAGAGATCCACTACTTCGTCGGCTCGGGCAACCACGGCCGGAGCTACCTGCATCGTACACCGGACGGCCGCTTGCTTCAGTTGCCGCTTACTTGGTATTCGGCTAACGGCGGCTACTGGGGCATGAGTCCCGGTTACAACCAGCCGAATCACTCCGGCTTTCGCCGCGCCGTCGATTTCGAATGCATGGCGTGCCACAACGCCTATCCGGCGATTGAGCCCGGCGCCGACGTGCCCGGGCGGACGCCCGTCTACCCGGGCCGCATGCCCGAGGGCATTGACTGCCAGCGCTGCCACGGTCCGGGCCGTGACCACCTGCGCGCCTTGCAGCAGGGACAGGCCGCCGAGGCCGTGCGGCGCTCCATCGTGAATCCCGGCCGCTTGACGCCGGAGCGCGAGCTCGAAGTCTGCATGCAGTGCCACCTGGAAACCACGAGCCGGTCGCTTCCGCACTCGATCGTGCGTCACGGGCGCGGGTTCTTCTCCTATCGGCCCGGCGAGCCGCTCGCGGATTTCGTGCTGCATTTTGATCACGCACCGGGGAGCGGCTACGACGACAAGTTCGAAGTGGTGCAGTCGGTCTATCGGTTGCGCCAGTCCGAGTGCTTTCGCCAAAGCGAAGGCCGCATGACGTGCACGACTTGTCATGACCCCCATCACGCGAGGAGCGGGCGGGATGCGGCGGCCCATTCCAGCAAGGCTTGCATTGGCTGCCACGAGGAAGCCGTTACAGCGATGACACAAGCGGGCCGGCACCCGCGGGCAACCGAATGCGTAAGCTGCCACATGCCGCGGCGGCGGACCGACGATGCGGTGCACTCGGTCATGGTGGACCATCTGATTCAGCGCAGGCCGCCGGACCGCGATCTGCTCGCGCCGCTGAAAGAGAAACTCCAAAACGAGGAGAACGCATATCGGGGCGAGGTTGTCGGCTACTATCCCGAGGATCTGGCCACGCATCCCGAAGGCGAGCTGTACTTGGCCGTCGCGCAGGTCAAGGACAGCGCCGACTTGGCTAGGGGCATCCCGCGCCTCGGACAGGCCATCGAGCGGCATAAGCCCAAGAACGCCGGTTTCTATTTCGAACTAGGTGAGGCGTACTTGAAGGTTGGGCGTCTCACCGACGCGATCCTCGCCTTCCAAGCGGCCCTTGAGCGGAATATCGACCTGCTTCCGGCGCGGAAGAGTCTCGGCCTCACGCTGCTCATGGACAATCAGTTCTGGCGAGCCGCCGACGTAACGCAGCAGGCCCTCGCGCAGGCGCCCAACGATGCCGAGATTCATAACGCTCTCGGCGAGATTCGCTACCGCGAGAAGAAATTCGAAGCAGCGGCCCAGCACTTTCGTGACGCCATCCGACTGGACCCGGACTACCCCGAGGCTCACAATAACTTCGGCGCCACCCAGTTGCTGCTCGGAAACAAGCCGGCTGCGACGGCGTCGTTCCAGCGGGCCGTGGGCATCAGGCCTGACTATCAGGCCGCTCAGACGAATCTGGCACAGGTGCGAGCCGGGCCTGAGCGCCCACAGCCTGGAGCGGCAACCGACGCGATCCCGGACCTCGCCGCGCGGGCGCAAGCGGCGGAACAGGCGGACAACCTGGACGAGGCCGCGCGGCTCTACGAGCAGATCCTGGCGATTCGCCCCGACTGGGCAGCGGCGAAACTGAACCTAGGCATCGCCTACCATTCGCTCGCGCTCTATCCGAAGGCTTTGACGATCCTGGATGAGGTCGTCCGCGAGGACCCGTCGCTCGCTTCCGCTTTCTTATTCCGGGGAGCTTGCTACTACTACCTTGACCGCTACGCCGAAGCGGTCGGGTCGCTCGAGAAGTATCTCTCTCTCGAACCCGGCAGCGACGAGGCGCGGCCTGTCTTGGCGGCTTCTTATTACGGGCTGAAGGACTACCCCAACGCCGCGCTGCAATACCTTCAACAGATCAAGCTGACCCCCGACAATGCCGAGCTTTACTTTCAACTCGGAGAAACCTACGCGTCGTTGGCGGGGGGCGTCGTGAAAGGGCTGGAGGATCAGGCGAAGGCAGCGACGGAAGGGGCTTCGGGTGAGCCCGAATACTACTGGATGCTGGCGAGGGTTCAGCAGGCGATCGAGCAAGGGGATTTCGCGGCCGCCGAAGCTGCCCTGGAAGAGGCGATCTCTCTCGATCCGGGACAGCCCGAGGGCCTGATCGCGAGGGGATACCTTTCGCTCGCTCGCGACAACCCAGGCGAGGCGAACAAGACTTTCGCGACGATTCTGCAAACGTCGCCGGACCTCTGCCGCGCCCTGCAAGGTTTGGCGGATGCCGAACTGGCTGGCGGCGATCGAGAAGGATCGGCGCAAACCGCCGGCAGGTTCGAGAGGGTCTGGCCTGCGTGTCTCACCTACAACCTGCCGGGACGCCGGCGCGGGGGGGGCTTCGATTCGTCACTGGCAACGGCGTCCGGAACAACCTGCCGTCAAGCGATGGCCGTGCGTACCTTCCCGCCGGGAGTCTCCGCTCGTGTCGAAAAAGCCCTGGTCATGGCGTCTTGTCTTGAAACGACGGGCGACCTGCCGGCAGCGACTGCGACGCTGTTGACCGTAGAGGACCAGACCCCGCGAACGCGTTACCTGAGCTTTCAGATTCTGCTTCGGCTGGCACAGCAAGCCTATTCGTCGTTGGCGCGGTTGGACCCCGACTCCCCGTTTGTCGCGCGGCTCCGGGCACAGCAGCTCGAGCAGCAGGGCAAGCTCGCCGAGGCCGATGCCGAGCATCAGCGAGCGGTTCAACGCTCGGGTTCGGCGGCTGACGCGCTGGTCGCGCACGCGCAGTTCAAGGCCCGCATCGGGAAGTCGCAAGAAGCCGCACCGATTCTGAGCCAGGCGGTTGAGCGGTCGCCGTATCACCCGCGGGCCAACGCGATGCTCGGGGAGGTGTATCTGTCCACCAGCAGGCCCCGAGACGCTTTGCCTCTCCTGCGCCGTGCGATCGAAATCAATGCCGCCGATGAGCACACCCGCCGCAACCTGGCGACCGCGCTCGAGCGAACCGGAAGTCTGGATGAGGCGATCAAGGTTCTCGAAGAAGCCCCTTCCGACTCGGACGGCCAGATCCACTTCCTGTTGGGCAACTACTACCGGCGGCAAGGTAAGAAGGAGAAGGCCATCGAGGCGCTGCGGATCTACCAGCAGCGCAAGAGTGGAATTCGATAGACGCGCGTCCTGCGGGCTGGACAGAACGCGGATCCACGCGATCACACTCGCCTGACGCTTTAGCTATGCTAGATATTAGGAAAAGTGTGCCTTTGGGTGGCCCCGTTATGCGAGAGAACGGTCCGATTACGGTATTGAAGTGCGTCCTGAGCGCGGCAGTAGCACTCGGTGCCGTGACGACCTTGCTGGTAGGACAGCAAGCCGCGGTCGAGACGACTTCATCGGGCCCGGACCCGAGT
>JAKZVK010000082.1:0-3217 GCA_047516085.1 Bryobacterales bacterium | reverse complement strand
AGCTACCGGTGATCCGGTCGAAGTAGGACACCTGGTTGTCGAACTCTGCATTCATCATTGAAAACCGAGCGCTCAGACGACCACGTACTCCGTGATCGCTCTCTAGCACGACGTAGAATTCAAGGTAACCGAATTCCTCCTGCTCCCAAGGCGCCGACGCGATGGAGTAGGAATGCGTCACTGGGCCCGTCTTCTGTCTTCCTGATTCGTCGAGATCGGGCCCATAGACAGGTTTTCCCTCTGGTGTGCTATCGACCTTTTTGGTGAGCCTGCAATCGTCGCGGCGCAGAGCGATGTACTGTCCCGCTTTCGACGGGGGAAACCGACTCCCCTCCTCAGGATGAAGCCGAAAAATCGTCAAGAGAGGGGAAAGCTCCCGCTTGTAAAGAATAGTGCCGACCTTGCGGCCTGCCATCAAGTCTTCCCTCTGCCGCCTCGGCGCGAGACAAGCCCTGCGTAGCTCCGGCTCCTACACCAGTGGTCTATCTAGTGTAGTGCGTCATAAATAGGTGACATTATAGGCTACCTCTGTTTCAATGGGCGCATGCCACGAGTTGCTCCCCCTATTACCGTGTCCGACGATGAGCGACGCGTCCTTCTGCGCTGGTCGAAAGGCCGACGGACCCCCGCGCGACTGGTGCGACGGGCCCACATCGTCCTGCGCGCGGCAGACGGTTGGCTGAACCAAGCCATCGCCGTCGAGTTGGGCACACAGGAAAAGACCGTAGGCTTGTGGCGGCGTCGGTTTGCTGAGCAGGGAACGGCCGGGATCGAGCGGGACGCGTCGAGGCCGGGGCGACCAGCGACGGCGCAATGCGCCGCGGTTGAGGCCGAGGTGGTCCGCAAGACGACGCGAGAACGCCCGCTCCAGGCCACGCATTGGAGCACGCGGACACTGGCGGCCGAGCTGGGCATCAGCCCCGCGAGCGTCCGGCGCATCTGGAAGCGACACGGGTTGAAGCCGCATCTGGTACGCACGTTCAAGGTCAGCAACGACCCCCACTTCGCGGAGAAACTTGAAGACATCGTGGGCCTCTATCTCAA
Source organism: Bryobacterales bacterium (assembly GCA_047516085.1). Lineage (GTDB taxonomy): Bacteria > Acidobacteriota > Terriglobia > Bryobacterales > UBA6623 > JAKZVK01. Next base: position 2,173 of record JAKZVK010000082.1, on the reverse strand, counting down.
TCCGCCGGAGCACGCACTCGTGTTCTCCGTCGATGAGAAAAGCCAGATTCAAGCACTCGACCGGACGCAGCCGGGCCTGCCGATCAAGAAAGGGCGGGCCGGCACGATGACGCACGACTACAAACGGAACGGGACGACGACCTTATTCGCGGCCCTGTGCACACTGACCGGCCACGTCCTCAGCACGTGCATGCCGCGCCACCGCCACCAAGAGTGGATCAAGTTCCTCGCCCTCATCGACCGGGAGGTGCCAACAGACTTCGAGGTGCATCTCATCTGCGACAACTACGCCGCCCACAACCACGCCAAGGTCCAACGGTGGCTGCACAGGCACCCGCGCTTCCACGTCCACTTCACGCCGACCAGCGCCTCCTGGCTGAACATGGTGGAACGCTTCTTCCGCGATCTGACCGACAAACGTATACGCCGTGGCATCTTCCGCAACGTGCAAGAGGTCATCGACGCGATCGACGAGTACGTCTTTCGCCACAACGACGACCCGAAGCCGTTCATCTGGACCAAGAAGGCATCGGACATTCTCGCAAAAGTCATGCGAGCAAGAGCCACTCTGGATAATGCCCCATCTGTCTGACGCACTACACTACGTTCAGGCGCCGACAGCGGAGTCGCGAAGATCACAAAAGGACGGAATACATGCGGATACGCCACATCAGCATCAGGAACTTCCGAGGTATCCGTGAACTCGACTGGACCATCCCCGACAAGACGCTCTTCTGCCTCATCGGCCGTGGCGACTCAACTAAGTCGACGATTCTCGAAGCCGTTCGTCGCGCTTTCTATCCCCAGTGGAACCTTGCATTCCACGATGCGGACTTCTTCCAATGCGTACCGGCGAACACTATCTGTATTGACGTCATCCTCGGTGATATTCCGGACGAGTTTCGCGATCTGGAGAGTTACGGACACCACCTCTGCGGCTGGAATCCCCAGACGCTGATCCGACATGACGAGCCGGGTGATGGGCTCGAAGACGCGTTGCGCATCAGACTTGCCGTCGGCAACGACCTCGAGCCGTCATGGCGCGTAATCCGTGGTGATGAAGCCGAGGGCGTTTCCTTTAAACCCGTTGGCCGGGCGAAGGTCTCGGTGAGCCTCATTGGTGCCCTGTCAGACCTGCACTTGAATTGGTCACGTGGGTCGCTGTTGAGCCGTCTGACGGAGACGGAAAGCATCTCGCTAACTCTCGTCGAGGCCGGCCGGGCCGCGAAAGCTGCGCTGGACACCCACCGCGCGCAGAGCCTATCGCAGTTCGACGCCGTCGCCCAGTCGGCTGAGAAGACGGCGCGTTCCTTGGGCGTGAACGTCGCAACGGCCTACAAGGCCCATCTTGACGCCGACTCCATCAACATCCGTCTCGGCAGCCTCGCGCTGCATGACGGCGAAATGCCCTTGAGGCAACTCGGTCTGGGCTCCAAGCGTATGCTCACCACGGGCCTTCAGAAGAAGACGCTGCATGCGCCGCACGTAACGCTCTTCGATGAAGTCGAGATTGGTCTGGAACCGTATCGTATCGCCCGGTTGATCGAGCACCTGAAGACGGACGCGACAGGTCAGTACTTCCTCACGACACATTCACCAGTCGTGCTGCGTGAGTTGACGGTTGACGATCTCCACATTGTGCATTGCCGAGACGGCAGGATACAGATTGTCGCCGCGAACAAGCCGGCGATCGCCGAATGCGTTCAGGGCAAGATCCGCACCGGTGCAGAAGCCTTTCTCGCGCCCAAGATCGTCGCCTGCGAAGGTGCCACGGAAGCCGGTTTCCTGCGCGGGCTTGATGATTACTGGATCGCCAAAGGCCTGAGTTCGTTCGCCTATCAAGCCGACTTCTCCTGTCTCCTTGCTCCCTACACGTCCCATGCCAGAACCGAACACACTCGGGAACTGCTGAAGACAGGGGCACCAGGCCGCCACGTACAAGAAACCTGCACTCCTCGAGAAAGCGACACATCGAAAAGCCTGCCAGGGTGACAGGGTGGTTGGGGTCGGCGTCAGTCGTGCCAGCGGCCGGTCAGGACGACCTGAGCCCAACCCGTGAGCCGGATGCCCGCGTCGGTCCAGGTCACATGCTGGGTGCCGCCGGGTGACACCACGTCGACATCTCGCGACGCCCCGCCATAGGCGGCCGCCGCCACCGCGCTCGCGCACGCCC
>JAKZVK010000081.1:0-7387 GCA_047516085.1 Bryobacterales bacterium | reverse complement strand
TTGTCACCCGCTCGAGCCGCAAAACAGCCTGGCATTGGCAGGGCAACGGCTTACAGAATCGCAAAGGCGCTGCGTTGAAGTCGAAACCGAGGCCCTTCGGTCCCTTAGAGTAATTCTACGAACAAACCTTGCGATGACCCCCTTCTCGGTAAGGAGTCCGAAGAAACGGGCCAATCTGGCGGTGGCGGGACAGATTGAGCGGCCGTGGCCTACTCCGTCCCGCTCAATTCATCTGCCATCTGAAAAACCAGCAGCGGTTACTTTTCTATAGCTGAGGCCGGGCTGAGATCGACCTGCAGCACCGACACTAGCTCGTTCAGCCGGTCCTCCCCTAGCTGATCCAGCAGGTATGCCATCAGATCATCCTGACGTGGCTGGCCGAAGACCATCCGATATACGGCGAGGGAGCGTTTGAGTGCTTCCATGTGGACCGTCTCTCGACTGAGGGGAAGCGTCGGTGCGTGGCGCTCGACGGCGGCGGCCCCAGGGTAGATCCAGTAGGGCACGAGTCCGTGGCCATCGTGGCCGTCGCGCTCCGCTGCTTCGGTGAAGAGGCGTTCCCAGACGTCGCCATCGGGACGACCCAGGACGGTGAAACCGTGGCGGGCGGCGACGTTCTTGCGCACGGCGTGGCCCTTGTAGCGATGCACTCGCCCTTCTCGTTGCTCGAGGTCTACCGGATTGGATGGGAGGTTCCAGTGCACAACGGCGTGGCAATACGGGTGGAAGTCGAGGCCCTCCTGTCCCACTGAGGTCGTGAGCAGGATAAATGGCCAGAACGGTGAGTTAAAGGCGCCACGAACGCGCTCGATCCGTGCGCCGGCCGCGCCCTCCTCGGATTCCTGCGCGGCGAAGCGCAGCGCGAAGTGATTGCGCATGCGTCGGTGCCGTACGAGATCTCGCCCACTGGCGGCTTGCAGATCGAGGTCGTCGACCTGGGCCGTGGAGGTGCGCAGTGTCAGCGCCTCGACGATGGCGTCGCCCACACCCGTCACGGTGACGCCGGCCGGCTGGTCGATGAGTCCCTCGAGATCCCGGGACATGTGCGCAAACTCGTCGAGGACAGCTTGCAGACAACCTTCGGCGGCGTAGTCAAGGGCCATCCGCCAGTACGGCAGATCCTTGCGGTCGGCGCGGAGCAGGGCCATGGCCTCTGGTTGGTTGAACAGCGCACGAAATGCCCAGGCAACCCGCGCCGAGGCGTCGCGTACCGACTTGCCACGCGGATCTGCTCCACCAAGCCCCTTCCGCGTCAAGGCTCGCGACGCGCACACACCAGGCCCCGCGATCGCGAGCTTGGCGAGCAACGAAACCAGGTCTGCCGGCGGCGCTCCCAGCTTCATCTTACCGCCGGCAAGCTCGACCGCCTGGGCCACATGCTCGGCCCATCCTTGGTCGGCCTCCTCGTCGCCTTGCATGCCCTCCATGCCCTGCGACCAGAACACGGCCAGTTCCGGATGAGCTAGCCACGCACGCGTCGCCTCCGGCGCCTCCGCCAGGTCCATGAGAATCGGCGCGGCCCAGTACCAGGCCTCATCCTCGCGCCCTTCCGCTGAGGCGGCGTGCTCGCCAACCAGCGCATCAACGCGCGGCCGCAGCCGACCCTCGACCTCTCTCAGCAGCGCGTCGAGGCCCGACCGTTCGCCGTGCAGTCGTTTCGCGGGATCGACCACTGAAACCAGTGCACTGCTCGGGTACATCAGCCCCAGCACCGGCATGCCGGTCAGGCGACCGCGGGTCAGCTGGAATCGCAGCAGCGGTCGGCGCAGTTTGCGAGCCTCAGGCGAGTTCTCGGGCTCCTTCTCAAAACCTTGGAAGATCCGTCGCTCGACCTCGTAGCTCATCATCGACGCAATCGCCTTGGGCACCACGTTCCACCCAGAGAACACGAGCCTCTTGGTCAGCGAGCCCGCTGGCACGTCCCTAAACGGCCCGGCCAGCTCCCAGTAGGGCAGCGTGGGTGGAAGCCACAGCAACTTCCACACGCCCGTGGAATCTAGCCACTGCTCGAGCCAGCGCAGGCGCCCGTTCTGAGGCTCAAGGCGCCGGTAGCCCTCGAATGCAAGCCAGTCGACGAGGAGCTCTGGCGCCGCGGTTAGCTGGTCGCGCAGCTGGGAGTGGGGCCGCGCGACCTCGTGAATGACCTCCTGCTTGACTTTGTACTTGTCCATGAAGCTCAGTAGGTACGGCGCCGACTTCCAGTACTCGATCACGCCCGGCTGCTCAACCAATTCGGCCACCGCCTCGAGCTTGGCGAACGCGCCCACCTCGGAAGCCAGCAGGCCCACTCCGTTGCCGGAGGCCGTGCGGAGCATCCCATCGTTGCCCCCGGTCGGGCGGAGCCGCTCGGTCCGACACATGTACCGGCGCAGCGTGGCTTCGGTTTCGTGTTTGAGCTGCTCAAGTCGTTCGGCGCCGCCACCGTTGCCAAGTCGGTACAGCTCTCGCCGGTACTCCTCGAGCAGGACACGGAGCACCTCGCAGTCACTGCCGCGATTACTGATGAACTCGAAGGTCCGAAGGAAGTCCTTGTAGTGATCGTCTTCGGCCTGTTCGTGCTGCAGGGTGTACATCTTGTAGGGTGTAGCCGAGAGCAGCAGAATTCGAACCGCTGATTCGTGATCTGCGTAGGTGAACAATCCTTCGGCCAACTGGCCAGCCTCGTCGTCCGGCCGAAGCAGGTCGCGAAACCGCTGAAACTCGTCGAGGATGACCAGATCTGGCTCCAGTGCGCGGATGCACGTTTCCGCCAGCAACATGCGCAGCTCGCCTATGAATCGGAACTGCTCCGTACGCTCGTCGTTGCTGTAGCCCCGCAGCCTTCCGAAGCGCTCGCAGAGATCCCCGTAGCGCTTCTTGAGCGTTGGCTCGCCTCGGGAGCGCTCGTCGTGCATCCGACGTCTCAATGTCTTCTCGAAGGCTCGACGGATGCCTGGGTCCATCTCTTTTTCGTCGAAGGCATCCAGCTGGCGGCGGAACCAGGAGGCACTATCGACCCGTCCCTGCATCAGATTCTTTGGGCCCGTCGACGGGTCCGTCCAGATGCTCTGTAGCATCCAATACAGGACAACGCGCTCCTGCCATCTGCCACCGCTCGACTTCAGGTCAAATGACGTGCCGGGGGTGAACGCGATGAAGTTCACCTTGTTCTGGCGCAGGTTTCCAATTGCCTTGGGCAACAAAGTCAAACGATCGACGCGGTGGGTGTTCTCCTCAGGGAAGATGCTCAGCCGGCTGACATTCTGCCGCGCAATCGAAGCGTTCGAACAGATATAGACGACATCGATACGATCCACACTGTCCCACCTGTGATCGATCGCCTTGGCGATGACGCCGCGGGCTACTAAGGTCTTGCCGAGGCCCACTTCATCGGCCACCAGAAACCGGTGGCTGGACTTGTGTGCCCGGTATAGCCGATCAAAGGCGTACTCCACGGTCGTTCGCTGGAAGCCCTTGAGTTTGGCGAGCTCGCGCGCCACGTCCGGGCGTCTGGTCATGGCTCGCTCTCCCGGCCAGTCTCTTGAGGTTCCGGACCAGCGGCCGATCGTATTTGTTGCCGCACTGTCCGGATTGGCTCCCAGATCTCGTCCAAACCCTCCGGCAACAAGGCCTTTCCTTCTGGGCTTTGCCGCAGGTCGCAAATAAGGTTGTCAACCTGGTCGAGCGACTCGGAATTGCGACTTAGGGCCCGCAGCATTGCCTCAAGAAGTGTGGGGCCGCTGACGCCACCGAAGGCGAAGCCTTGCCCCATCTTCTTGCCCGACTGCGGATCGATGAAGTCGCCCGCACGTAGGCCGTCCACGCTCAACAGCAATAACAGGAGGCGCATCACCTGCTCCGGATTCGTGAGCAGACTCTGCAGAATTCGCTCCCGACGATCGGTCGGCGCTCCATGTAGTGGCAGCCGGAGTACGAACCGCTGCTCCTCGGCCCTGTTTCCTGCTTTCACCCGCAATTGCACGGCAAAGAACGCCGTAATCGCGGCCACCGATACACCACCAAAACGGATTACGCGCTCCGCTGCCTCTAGCTTCATAGCCGCGCCCTGCGCCAGGGTCGCCGGCCAGATCGACGCCTCCACAACGTCCCCGAGCGTTGGCATCGCCTCGATATCCAACTGCAGCGAGTAGAGATCATCGTCTTCGTGGACCACCGTCACGAACAGCGCCGCGCTGGCAAGTGCCCCCTTCGTCTCTTGAAGCAGCCGCTGCAGCTGCGCTCCGACCTCGTCCACGGGCACAGGCACCGCGCCTCGGGCATCGAACTGCTGCAGCAGGGGCCGCAGACCTTCCTCTCGGTCCGGATCGCCCAGGAGTGCCGCGATGCCGCAGTGCTTCCTGCGACCAACGAGTTCTATCAGGAACTCGACGTTCCTGGCGAAAGCCGCCTCGGTGGCATTGGCAGAGCCAGACCACACATGGGCATTCCAGCCAGCATCCATCACGAAGAGCTTGGCGTGCAGGCCCGCCAGCTCGTCCGTCGGCTCGGCGCCGTGGGCCACAGGATCGACGGGCTCGTCTGCACCCTCATGGCTATCGAAGTCGGAACCGGGGCTCATCGCCCAGCAGCTCTCCACGGCTTTCAGAGCTGCCGGTGGCAAAGCCGCAAGGGCCTCAGGCCGTGAGATCAGGTGCTCGATCCTGCTCGCCTTGTGGAGGCGACGCATGAACGTCGTGCTCAAGAAGGGCGACATCACAAGGAAACGACTGTTCTCGACCTGACGGAACGGCCACCCCCCTTCGCCGCGATGGCCGATGGGCCAGAAGCTCAGTTCATGGAAGTTTTCCGGTAGTTCGAAGTTCACCCGGCGCACCTCTTCCTGCATCATGTCTAGAGTGGCCTGAATCTCCGGTGCCGCCGCGCGCACGGCCATGCCGGGTAGCGCCTGCAGGAAGTCGCCAATTGGGTGGTTTCGAGCAATCGCCAGGTGCCGGTTCTTGAGCACACCGTCGAGCACCAAGGCGGTGTCCCAGGAGCGCGAGAAGGTCAGGTTGCGTGACATGCACAGTAGCCGGTAGCGCACAGGCATGTCCGGATCGCCGACGTAGCGCAGCACCCATACCTTCGGATGGAAGATGCCGTTCGCGTTCGGCGCGCGCACCGGCACGACCGATTCCTCGAGATACGCCAGCAACGGCTGGTTTGTCGGAGGCAGCTGGATCTCACCGGCCTGGCAGAACAGGTGGATGCGCGACGCATGCTCGCGCACCGCCTGCAGCAGCGCCAGCGGGTCAGTGGATGGACGCCCGTCGGCGTCCTCCCAGTCGAAGAACGTGAACGCCAGTGGCGCGGTCAACAGCGACATCAGATCGAGTGTGAAAGTAGTGCCGACTGCTCGGTTCAGTTGGTACCCAGGGGGCGGCCGAAAATTCTCGAGCATCAGGCTGCGGGATTCGGGCCTAAGCATTCGGCCTCCGCGCAGCCCGGGATCCCGACAGCGCCCCGAGGATATCGAGGAGCAGACGTTGGCTGATGCGCCACCGCAGGTCGAGCTGGCCTGTTCCAGAAGCCCCGTTCCACAGTTCCAAGTGGCGGCGGTTCGCCAGGCGCGCGCGACCCTTCTTTAGCGCTACCTCGCGACTCTGGACCAGCCGCAGTGCCACCGCGTCGCCGGACAGTTCACGCGGGCGCGCCAACTGGCGGATGCGCCGCGCCCAGGCCTCGACAAACGCTCGGCTGGAGTACGAGATACGCGCGCCGCCCTCGCTGGCAATCTGCCAGAAGACCGTCAGGTTCCAGTCTTTCAGGCGCCTGCTGCGCTGGTGTTCCTGCTGCGCCCACTCCTCGAATGCTGCTTCGTGCACGGAGAGCCAGGTGTCGCTGTCCGCCGCCCGCGAAAGCATCACGTTGTAGAGAATCGCGGCACCATGCATTACCTCGGAGAAAGCACGAGCGTGCGCTAGCCGGCGCTTCAGCGCATCAGGCAGCGACTCGAGTCCCTCGTACTCCCAGGCGAAGTCCACCGGAGCCCACGGTGCCCTCCGGTCGGCCAAATAGGCTAGTAGCGAACCGCTACACGAGCTCAGAATGCGCTCGCGCAGGTACACGGCTTCCGGTGGCTCAAGCTCCATTGACTGGCCTTCCGGGACCTTCGAAGGCGGTGTCGGCAGGTGTGCGTGCCAGTTCGAAGGCTCTGGCGTGGCCTCGCTGTTTTCCGCCACTAGCGCCCTATGGCCCTTCACACGCAAGTAGAACCGATCCAAGCTGCGGTGGTACTGCGCCAGCGATCCGTCGAACATCAAGATCCCCCAGCGCTTCATCCCTGCCCAGTAGATGCTGCTGGGCATGCGCTTGATCGCCTTGCCGACCTCTTTGCCAATCACACCATCGGAATCGGCGGAATCGACCAGCTGACCGATCAACGCTTCCTCGGCCGAACGCAACCGCCGCCCTGCTTTGTCGCTCGACACACCCTTGCGCTCGAGCTCTAAACACAGCCAGGGCACGAACAGAAAGTAGCGCGCCCGCGTTTGAATTGTTGTTGTGCCCGGGAAGAAGCACTCGGCAAAGGCATCGCGGATCGACGCCAACCCAAGCTCGTCGCGCGTGTCCTGATACTTAAACAGTGAGATCACGTCGAGGGCACGCCGGCGCTCGTGTTCGGAGTAGTCGAGCCAGGTGAAGGAGGACATCATGGACTAGGTGTGAATGCTAAACACGTTGTTCATTCGGGAGGAGAGATCGGTGGCAGAACCGATGAGTGACTCGCCGTTCGGTCGCATTATCCCCGCTCCCGCTCACGTCGAAGACAACACGTCATCCACCGTGCGCGCGACGATGTATCTCGCCGGCCTCTCGCGCACCGCCAGGGCCTTGAAGTGCGCCTTCCCACATTCGATTTTCGCGCGCTCCTTGTCGCGCAGGTCGTCTGTGAATAGCCCACTTTTCGTCTCGACCACGAAGTAGAGTCGCTCGCCGCCGTCCTTCTCGACCAATACAGCCCAATCGGGGTTGTAGGGGCCGAGAGGCGTGGGCACGCGGAACCAGCCGGGGAGCTTGGCGTACACCTTGATGGCTTCGTTCATCTCCAACTGCTCGGCAAAGGTGCATTCGGTGCCGGACTGGTAGATCACCTGCTCGTGGACCGACTTATTGGCGTCGATCATGGACTTGAGGTAGCCGACTAGCTCTTCAGTCTCGAACAGTTGCTGGGCGTAGTAATCCTCGACGCCGATGCGCTGGTACTTAATGCCGTCCACGAGCGCGAGGCGCTTCGAACGGTGGATGACCTCTGCCGCGAGTTCGATGAACTGCTGCGGGTTGCGCTTGAAGTCATCGAGCCGGCCGCTGTCCACGAGGATGCGCGGAATGCTAGCCCGCGTGAGCTGGGTCTTGTCCTAGAGGTCTGTCAGGATGTCGGGTAGCTCGATGTCGCCCTCATCGAACG
>JAKZVK010000080.1:0-8310 GCA_047516085.1 Bryobacterales bacterium | reverse complement strand
GCAGGGCTTCCAGCCGGTTCGAGTTGAGCGCGGCGAGGTCTGCCAGGCTCTGGGCGGCGTCGAGGATGCGCAGCCGCTTCTCGGCCTGTCGCCGGATCGACTCCCATTTGCGGACTGTCTCACCGGCCGCCAGCTTTTTGGCGTCTCGGTCACGGTAGCTCCCGATCACTGGCTATGGGCACTCACTCTGATAATAGACGTTTGACGTCAATCGTCCAGGAGAAATCCGAATTGGGTCCCTGCGGCGATGCCGCACACCTTCGATTCGAATGAACCGCCGGCGACGATCCAGCGGATACAAAACCCGGTATTCGCCGACCCGCAGGCGGTAGAATCGCCCTGCACATAGAACAACTCGCCGTCCCGGCCCCACCGCGGCTGGGTGCCGCCATCGGGCGACACCATCACACCCCGCCCGCTCCCGAGAATGAGCTGACGGAGATATCTTCTTTCCCGGATTCCTTGGAGCCGTAGGCGACGGGCCGTACGGCACAAACTCCCGGCGGCCTATCGACTGATTACGGACCTCAGCGCTGTAACCTGTCTTCGATACACTGGGCTTTCAACATGAAAATCCTCGTTTCAGCCGGAGAGGCGTCGAGTGACCGCTACGCCGCCGAACTCGTCGAGGCATTGCGCGTGCGTATGCCAGGGGCGGAATTCTTCGGCTGTGCGGGGCCCCGTTTGCGGGAGGCGGGCGTGCGCACCATAACCCCGTCCGAACATCTGTCGGTGGTCGGGGTGTTCGAGGTGCTGGCCCACGCGCCACGCATCTATCGGGAGCTGTGGCGCATGGCGCGGGCGGCGCGCGAGGAGCGGCCGGCGTTCGCGATCGTCACCGACGCGCCCGGTTTTCACATCGATCTATCCAAACACCTGCACCGTGCCGGTATCCCGGTGTTCTACTACGTGGCTCCGCAAGTGTGGGCCTGGCGCAAGAGCCGTGTGCGTCCCTTGCGTAGGTATGTCGATCATCTGTTGTGCATCTTCCCGTTCGAGGAGAAGTTCTTCGCCGAGCACCGGGTGCCGGCGACGTACGTCGGGCACCCACTCAGCGAGGCAACGCATACCACGGTCTCGCGCCAGGCCCTGTTCGAGCGTTACGGGCTTCAGCCCGACCGTCCACTGGTCGCGCTGCTACCGGGCAGCCGGCGGGCGGAGGCGGCCCGGCACCTGCCGGTGCTGCTCGAAACCATGGCGCGGCTCGAGCGCCGCCGACCCTTGAATTTCGTTCTGCCGGCCTCTCATACAACAGGGAAGGCGTTTTTCACGCAACGCGTCGGCGGCGCAGGCGTCCAAGTAGTTGAAGATGACCTTCATAACGTTGTCGGACATGCGGATTTGGCACTGGTCGCGAGTGGCACGGCCACCGTCGAGACGGCGCTGCTTGGCACGCCCATGGTGGTCTTCTATCGAGTCACTGCACCGACCTGGTGGGTGGGAAAGCTGATTGCCGATGTACCGTTCTACAGCATGGTTAACCTGCTCGCCGGCCGCCGGATCGTTCCCGAGCTTATCCAGGGCGATTGCACGCCGGAACGGTTGGCGACCGAGGCCGAGCGGCTGCTCGACGACGAGAGCGCCCGGCAGCGCATGAAAGAGGATCTGCTAGCCGTCGACCAGACACTTACGGGCAGAATACCGGCGGCGCAGCGAGCAGCGGAGGTCATATGCGAACAAATCAAATGGAGTCGAGACCCAGCACCCGAGCCGAGAAACTCGTTGGCGGTATCGTAGAGCGAACGCATGCCGCCGAGGCCTCCGTGAGACGCGCAAGGCCCGCCGGGATGCCTCGGCTCGCGCTATCACTGCTCGCCTTGTCGCTGCTCGTCCTGGCTCCCCCGGCCCTCGAGGCGCAACTCGACTCTTACGAGCCGCCGCTGATCGACGTCGAGTTCTACCGCATCAGCGCGGATATCGATCTGCTCGGCCAGTCGCTGGAGTCTCTCGCCGAGGTGCGCTTCGTGCCGCGCGAATCGACCAACAACGTGGTCTTCGAGTTGCACAACAGTCTCAACGTCAACGGCGTCCTCGACGAGGAGGGCAACAGCATCCCTGTCGACCGCTATCGCCAGAACAACACCGTGCGGCTGACGTTTCCCGACACGCTGCCGATCGACAACGCCGTCACGCTGACCTTCCACTATGAAGGGCAACTGACCGGAACCGAGAATTCGCCGGTCGAGGGCGTGAGCCTGGCGGCGATTGAACCCGACCGCGCCTACTTGCTCTACCCGGGCCGCTGGTTCCCGGTGAACGGTTACGCCGCCGACCGCTTTTCCGCGGAGATCAACATCACCGTGGACGAGGGTTATCAGGTCATCGCCAGCGGCGTCGGCACGCGGGAAGAGGTCGAAGGCCGCATCAAGCACAGCTACTCGTTCTCGCAGAACTCCTTCCCCGGCAGCGTGGCCGTCGTCGCCGAAGACGCGGTCGAGACCGACTACGACGGCGTGACCGGGCAGTTCTATTTCAAGACCGCCTCCGAGGGGTTGGCCGAGGAGTACGGCGAAGCCCTCAGCCTCATGATGAGTTATTACTCCGAGACCTTTGGCTCGCCCTACACGACGAACCTAACCGTGGTTGAAACCGGAGACCTCGCGCCGGTCGGCTATTCAGCGCCGGGAATCATCTTCCTGAGTTCGTCCGGGATCGGCGAGGAGGTGAACCGTAGCTTGCTGGGCAAAGAGGTAGCGCATCAATGGTGGCGCGTGCTCGTCTCGCCGGGCAACCGCAACCATAGCTGGATGGATATCGGGCTGGCGCGCTACTCGGCCATGCTCGAGGTCGAGGAGAACGAAGGCGAGACCCAATTCAACGCGATGGTGCAGGACCTGCACGTCGACGCGCTGACCTACGACGAGATTCCCCTAACCCAAGCGGGGCGCCTGCCCGATTTCTCGAACGAGTGCTACTCGCTGGCCGGCGCCAAGGGCGCCATGGTCGTGCACATGCTGCGCTGGACGATCGGCGACGATGCGTTCTTCGCGTCCCTACGGCAGTTCATCGAGCAGAACGTCTGGACGTCAACCGTCTCCGCCGATCTTGAGGAGACGGCGGCGGCTGTGAGTGGCAAGAGCCTGCAGGCCTTCTTCATCCAGTGGCTCGATAACACGGGCACGCCCGAGTTCCGGCAAGAGTACACCATCTTCCGTCTCGGCGCCGGCAAGGGTTTCCGCGTGATGGGTAAGGTCACACAGGACCTCGACACATTCAGCATGCCGGTTGAGTTGCAGGTCGAGACCGAAGGCGAGCCCGAATCGAAAGTGATCGAGGTGCAAGGAACGTCGTCGGACTACATCATCGACACCTTCGGCAAACCCCGCAAGGTCGTGCTCGACCCGAACCACCGCATCCTGCGCTACGACGAGAAGACCCACGTGCAGGTCGCGATCCGGCGCGGCGAGCAACTGGTCCACTTGGGATATTACGCCGACGCCTTGCAGGAGTATCAGAAAGCGCTCGATATCAATCGATTCAGCTCGCTGGCGCACTACCGCATTGGCGAGGCCATGTTCCGGCAGAACAACTATCAGACCGCGGCCAACGAGTTCCGTGAATCACTCAACGGCGACCAAGAGCCCAAGTGGACCGAGGTTTGGTCGCACATCAGTCTGGGCCAGATCTTCGACATCACCGATCAGAGGGAGCGGTCGGTCAACGAGTATCAACTGGCCATCCGCACCCGTGATGACACCCAAGGTGCCCTGGAAGAAGCGCGCAAGTATCTGGAACAACCCTACAAACGTGCGCGCCGGCGTGAGCGGATTTACTAGGATCGCCTTCGGTTCGGCGCCCGTAAACTACTGGACCCCGAATCAATGCATCGGGGTCAAGGTTGGCGTGTTCAAGCCGCTGCGCGCTGGGGCAACGGCATGCTGGGACTGATGACCTCTACGTCCGCGACCCAGCCCTCGCCTTCCTGCTCGCACGAGCCACTCACTGCCAGGCATTGATACTGCCGGCCGGCGATCCGGACCACGGCCGTGGCAGGCAGAGCGCGGGGCAGCGCCACACGAATTCGCCCATCGCCCTTGCCGGTCAGCGAGGCAGCGCAGGTCACGGTGTCGCCTCCCGGCTCGATCCACTGGACGCGCGTGGCCTTGCCGTCGGTCAGTTCCCCGGCCGGCTCACACAAGGTGAGGTGGCCTGTCAGTCGATCTTGTTGGACGTTGCAGGCCAGCAGCATACCCGCCCGGTCAACGCCGTTCGCCGAGATGAGCCACACCGGCGTATCCGGCTCGATCGATTGGCTTAGCTGGATGCCAATTTGACCCTCGCCGTGGCTTTGCATCGACGCCACCTCGCAGTGACCGGCACCGTCCGCAGCTACCCAGGCCAGCGTTACCGTCTCCGGCCCCACTGGAGGGGCGGGAGCCTGTTTCTTTTCCTTGCGGCCACCGCGCTGCCACAACTTCGACCAGGACATACCCATATGCCCCAAGTATGGTCACACAAGACCGGACGGAACAATCAGACGGAAACATTAGACGCTTCGAGGGGAGTGGCCTAGAAAGTGCCTCGCCCCAGACCCCGAGACCGTGTGGACAAGCCTGCCCGACGCCCCCCATTCCACACGATCCTTCCATTGCCGGCCCCCACTTCGAAGACCTAGGGTTTCCTCACGCCGCTAAAATAAGATCGGAAGGAGCCATGGTACGGAAGATCGTCAAGTATGGAAATCCGGTGCTCGAAACGGTCTGCGGCCCGGTGACGGAGTTCGACACCTCCGACCTACACCGCCTCGTCGACGACATGTTCGAAACCATGCACGAAGCCAGTGGCGTGGGTCTAGCCGCCCCGCAAGTGGCGGTCCCGCGGCGCCTGACCGTCATCGACTGCTCCTGCGGAGAGAAGCCCAACCAGAAACTTGTGCTCATCAATCCCGAGATCGTGGCCACCGAAGGTGAGCAGGTCGGCGAGGAAGGCTGCCTGAGCATCCCCGGCTTCCGCGAGGACGTCAAGCGCGCCTTCGAGGTCACCGCCCGCGCCCAAAACGTGAAGGGGGAATGGTTCGAGGTCGAGGGCGATGAGCTGCTGGCCCGCGCCATTCTGCACGAGAACGACCATTTGAACGGCATCCTTTTCCTGCAGCACATCAGCACGCTCAAGCGGGAACTCATCAAGCGCAAAATCCGTAAGCTCCGGCGCAAGGGCGAGTGGGATTAGCCTGTGATGCGCGTGGTCTTCATGGGCACGCCCGCCTTTGCTGTGCCCACGTTGCGGGCGTTGGTCGAGGCGGGACACGAGGTGGTCTCGGTGCTCTCGCAACCCGATCGGCCCGTCGGCCGCGGACGGCGCTTGACGGCTCCACCGGTCAAGGTTGCGGCGCTCGAGTTGGGCCTGGACGTGTTCCAACCGCATCGGGTCAAGGACCCCCAGGCCTTCGGACACCTCGAAGCCGCCCGCGCCGACGTATTCGTCGTGGTCGGCTACGGCCAAATCATTCCCCGAGCCGTCATCGATATCCCGCTGCTCGGCTGCGTCAACGTGCATGCGTCGCTGCTGCCGAAGTATCGCGGCGCCGCGCCGATCCACTGGGCCATCGTCCGCGGCGAAACCACCACCGGCGTCACCACCATGCTGATCGAAGAACGGCTCGATGCCGGCGATATGCTGCTCGAGCGAGAGACCCCGATCGGCCCGGACGAAACCGCTGTCGATCTCGCGGCTCGGCTGGCCCCGATGGGCGCCGACTTGGCTATCGAAACACTCGCCGGCCTCCAAGACGGGCTCATCACCCCCCGTAAGCAGAACGACGCCGAAGCGACTCTCGCCCCGATTCTCAAACGCGAGGACGGTAAAATCGACTGGGGCCTCCCGGCCGGGCAGATCTTCAACCGCGTCCGGGGCTTCGTGCCGTGGCCGGGGTCCTACACTTCGTTTCGGGGTAAGCGACTGCACGTTCATCGCGCCCAGCCAATTGCGGGTGATTCGCTGGGCCCAGGCGTGATCCGGGCCTTGGGCGACGAAGTGAGGGTCGGCTGCGGCGAAGGGACAGTCTTACAGATCGAGGAAGTGCAGATGGAAGGCAAGAACCGCATGGCCGCCGCTGACTTTCTGCGCGGCCACCAGCCGCGAGGAAACGAGCGATTGGGGGACGAGACTTTAGGAGAAGGGACATCGGGGGAAGAGACATCGTGACAATGCCCCGCGGTTATCAATTCGCCGCCACCTACGCCGGCATCCGCAAGCAGCCGAAGCTCGACTTGGCTCTGATGGTGTCGGAGACGCCCGCCTCGGCCGCTGCCGTCTTCACGCAGAACATGGTGCGCGCCGCGCCGGTGACCCTGTCGGCCCGGAATCTCGAGAAGTCCGGCGGACGTTGCCGGGCGATCATCGCCAACGCCGGCAACGCCAACTGCGCAACGCCCACGATGGCCAAGGTCGCGCGCAACACCGCGCAAGGCGTGGCGAAGGCGGTCGGGGTGCCGTCCCAGGAAGTGCTGGTCGCCTCGACCGGCGTGATCGGCGAACCGCTCGACGACGCGCTGATTCTCAACGCGCTGCCGGGCCTGCATCAATCTCTCTCGCCGCGAGGCTTCGACGATGCCGCCCACTCGATCATGACGACCGATACGGTACCGAAGACCGCCTACGCCGAGATGGCAACCGCCGCCGGTCCGATCCGGCTGGCCGGTATGGCCAAGGGCTCCGGCATGATCCAGCCGAAGATGGCGACCATGCTCAGCTTCCTCTTCACCGACGCCGCCGCGAGCCCAACTTTGCTGCGCCGCATGCTCAAGAAGGCCGTCGGACAGAGCTTCAACCGCATCTCGGTCGATTCCGACACCTCGACCAACGACACGGTGTTCCTGCTCGCCAACGGGGCCTCCGGGGTGGCTCTTTCGAAGTCGAATCAAGCGGCGTTCGAGCAGGCGCTCACCGACGTCGCGGAAACGCTCGCCATAGCCATCGCCCGTGACGGTGAAGGCTCGCGCAAGCTGCTGACGATTGACGTCGAGGGCGCTGCCAACGACCGCGCCGCCGATACCCTGGCGCGCGCCATTGCCAACTCGCCGCTCGTCAAGACGGCAGTGGCCGGGGCCGACCCGAACTGGGGACGAATCCTGTCGTCGGCCGGTGCCAGCGGCGTAGTGTTCGACCCCTCCAAAGTCGACGTCTCGATTAACGGCCACTTAGTCTGCCGACGCGGCTATCGCGCGGATTTCGATGAAGCCGAAGTACAGAAAACCATGGAGGCCGACGAGTCCACGTTCCACTTCCGGATTCGTGGCCGCGGCCCCGGCAGAGCGCGCTTCTGGACCTGCGACATGACCGAAGACTACATCCGCATCAACGCTGAGTATCGAACCTAGCTTTACAGTGGATCGAAGAGCGTCGGCAAGAGGGTCGGCTGTCCTTGCGGGTGGAATGTTCGGAAATGTCCGCTCACGTCCATAAGAGCCCGGTTTTCTGTGGGGCCGTCCAGCCAGATGGACGGGCGGCGGAGGCGTGGTTGGTAGGATTTTGGCAAGGTTTGGCATAGTCTTGCCGTCGGCCGAATCGGGGTTCAGCCGACGCCGAGTCCGGCCCCAGGGGTCTCGGTAGGGTGCCGACACGCCGGTCTGGGGACCCCTTGCACCGTCGGGCCGGAAGTCGGGTCGACGCGGTCAAACCCGCGGATCCCAACAGCGAGATCCGGGTTGGGGAGATCGGCGGTACCGGAAAGAGCAACGTCGAAACTGTCCTCCGAAAATCCGTCGTGGGCGGGAAGCGGCCGTGTTTGGTCCAGGCGTTGGTGTTGAATTCGCAGGTTTGTCCGTTAGACCTAGTGGGGTCCCGGGCGACAGTGCCGGGTTAGGTGTCCAACAGACAAGCTTGTGTGCGGGCGTCAGCTTCTCACTACTCCATTTTTCACGGTAGAATCGGACCGTTACGGTTGGCCCTTCGGTTCCGAGTTTGCGACAGTTGTTGCTCGTCCCGGAGCCGACCATCCGATAGGCACGAGGCAGAGTCACTGTGATTCCGACCCCCACTAGAGAGCGCATCCAGCTCCTCGATGCCCTGCGAGGCTTCGCCATATTCGGGATGTTCGCCGTCAACATGACGTGGGACCTGCGAGGGGGGCAAATCTACCTGCCGGAGCCGCTCGGGTTTGCGGACCAGACCGTGATGCTTTTCATCGCACTGCTCGCGAATAGCAAGTTCGTCACGATTTTCTCGTTTTTGTACGGCCTTGGCTTCTACCTCCAGCTCGAGCGGGCGCGGACACGGGGCGCAAATTTTACGGCTCTCTTCTCCCGTCGTTCGGCCGGTCTTCTGTTGATCGCCTGCGTGGCCATGGCCTGCGGACTGGCGGTCTGGATC
>JAKZVK010000079.1:0-26553 GCA_047516085.1 Bryobacterales bacterium | reverse complement strand
CGGCGTTGTGCGTGCCGCCAAGGGCGAGCGCAAGCATGTCATCACCAGCACGATCGAGCACCCGGCCGTGCTGAACACGTGTGAACACCTACAGCAGGAGGGCGTGGACGTTACCTTCGTGCGGGTCGGCTCCGATGGCGTTGTTTCGCCCGACGCTGTGCGCGCGGCGTTGCGTCCCGAGACCGTGCTGATCACCATCATGCACGCCAACAACGAGTTGGGCACTGTGCAGCCGATCGCCGAGATCGCCCGCATTGCCCGCGAAGTAGGTGTGCTTCTCCACAGTGATGGCGTGCAGAGCGCCGGGAAGATCCCGACCGACGTCGAGGCGCTGGGTGTCGACTTGTTCGCGCTAAGCGGCCACAAGATCTATGCGCCGAAGGGAGTTGGCGCACTCTACGTTCGCAAGGGGACGCCGCTCGAGCGTATTCAGTTCGGAGGACATCACGAGCGCGACCGGCGTCCGGGAACGGAGAATGTCGCCGGGATCGTCGGGCTGGGCCGCGCCGCGGAACTGGTGAACGAAAAGCGTGAGGCGGAGGCCGCGCGTTTGGCCCTGCTGCGTGACCGCCTCGAGACGGGCGTACTCGAAAGGCTAGAAGCTTGCACGGTCAACGCAGCTCTCGCCGATCGCACACCGAACACGACCAACATCCGCTTCGACTACCTGGAAGGCGAGGCCATGCTAATCGCGCTCGATCTCAAGGGGATGGCGGTATCGAGCGGCGCGGCGTGTTCGAGTGGAGCCGTGCAGCCTTCGCACGTCTTAACGGCGATCGGGCTCACGTCGGAGCAAGCGCGCTCGAGTCTGCGGTTTTCACTCGGTGCGCAGAACACCGAGGAGCAAGTCGATGCGTTACTCGGCGTGATCCCGGGCGTGGTCGAGCGGCTGCGCAAACTGTCGCCGGCGTACGTCGGCTGATTCGGCTTGTAGGGGCGGACCGCTGCGTCCGCCCCGGCGCCGCGAACTTGCTCTCGGCTTCAACCAAAGATGAGCTGCACAGCCAAGGGCGATGGCGGGGCGGACACAGCGGTCCGCCCCTACAAACATGCCAACAGCCCCAACGATCGCAGGCATACCCCATGAGCGAAAACCTCATCGCGGTCGCCATGTCCGGCGGCGTGGACAGTTCGACTGTCGCCGGCATGCTCAAGCGGCAGGGCCAGCCGATCGTCGGCATGACCATGCAGCTTTGGAACCAGCGGCGGGTGCCTGAACTCGTGCCCGAGGGCGCGGTGTCGGGCCGCTGCTGTTCGCTCGACGACGTCTATGACGCGCGCCAGGTGGCCGGCCAGCTCGACATTCCGTACTACGTCGTCAACTTCGAGGAACGTTTTGAGAAGGAAGTCGTCGAGCCGTTCGTCAACGACTACCTCTCCGGACGCACGCCGATCCCGTGCACGCTCTGCAATAACTTCGTGAAGTTCGACCAGTTCCTTCAGATGGCGCAGCAAGTGGGCGCCGATCGCGTGGCCACCGGCCATTACGCTCGCATCGAGTTCGACGAAGGGAGTGGTCGCTATCTGCTCCGCCGGGGCGTGGACGAGACACGCGACCAGTCGTACTTCCTTTTCGGCTTGACGCAGGTGCAGCTTGCCGGCTCATCGTTCCCGCTAGGCGGCCTTGAGAAGTCGGAGGTACGGCGCATCGCCAACGATCTGGGTCTTTGCGTGGCCGGCAAGGGCGAAAGCCACGAGATCTGCTTCGTGCCGAACGGCGACTACGCCCGTTTCGTCGAGATCTATCTCGAGCGCAAGGGCCTCAGCGGGACGGAGCATGAGGGAGAGATCGTCTCCTCGTCCGGCGATGTCCTCGGCGAGCATCGCGGCATCCATCACTTCACCATCGGACAGCGCCGGGGGCTTGGCATCGCGACCGGTACACCGCAATACGTCACCAAGATCGAGCCGGCGTCGCAGCGAGTGGTCGTGGGCCCCAAGGCCGATCTGCTCCGCAAGACGTTCCGCGCCGGCGGCCTGAACTGGATCTCGATTCCCTCCCTCATGGAGCCCCTGCGCGTCGAGATCAAGATCCGGCATCAATTCAAGCCCGCGCCCGGGGAGGTCCGCCCGGTTAAGGGTCTGGCCCGCGTCGAGGTTGAGTTCGATACGCCCCAGCCCGCCGTCACCCCCGGCCAAGCAGCGGTCTTCTACCAGGGCGACCTGGTCGTCGGCGGCGGCTGGATCGAGTAGCGGCGAATGAGAGGCCCTCGTTCCCAACTGCTGCTGATCTTCGGTCTGATGACCGGATTGCTGTTTGCGGGCACGTTCGGCTTCCGGGTGATCGAGGGGTGGAGGTTTCTCGATGCCTTCTACATGACTCTCATCACCCTGACGACCGTCGGCTACGCTGAGGTCATTCCCCTCAGCGACAACGGCAGGGTGTTCAATGCCTTTCTGATCATGGCGGGTGTGACGACGATCTTCGCCTCCATCGGGATCCTGACGGAGATGGTCATCAAACTCGAATTAGCGGATTCTTTTGGGCGCCGCCGGAGAATGAAAATGCTACGGAAACTCTCGAACCACTATATTGTCTGCGGTGTTGGCCGCGTGGGTCGTGGCGTGGTGAACGAGCTGCTCCGCAGTGGCGCCAAGGTGCTGGTTGTCGAGAACAGCCCAACCCGCTGCAGTTGGGCCTCCGATCAGGACATCCCTACACTGCAAGCCGACGCTACCCGTGACGAGACTCTGAAGGAGGCGCAGATCGAGTCGGCGCGCGGCTTGGTTTCGGCAATGTCCACCGACGCCGACAACGTCTATGTGGCGCTGTCGGCGCGGGTACTCAACCCCGACCTGCTCATCTCGGCCCGGGCCACCAACGAAGAAGCCGAAGAGAAACTGCGGCGGGCAGGCGCGACGACGGTTTTCACGCCATACACTTTCATCGGGCACCGCTTGGCACAATCGATGTTGCGGCCGCATGTGCTCAGTTTTCTCGACATCGCCTCCGCGTTTAGCGGTCACTCTCACCTCGACATCGAGATCGAAGAGATCCTAGTGTCGGACAGCAGTTCCGTCACCTCGAAGACTCTTGACGAATCGCGCATACGACAGGCCTATGGTGTGATCGTGCTGGCAATGAGAAAAGGCGACGACGACATGATCTTCAATCCTGATGGCGCCACGCGGATCGAGGCCGGCGACGTGTTGATCGCCGTGGGCGAGCGCTCGAAGCTCAAGCAGATGGAGAAGAAGTTGGAGGCCTGAGTTGCAGAGGATTCTCACTGCCGCCCAGATGCGCGAAGTCGATCGCGTGACGATCGAGGAGCGCAGCGTGCCGGGCCTGCTGTTGATGGAGAACGCCGGGGCGCGGGTGTACGAGCTGCTCGCCCAACACTACCAGCCGCTTGACGAACAGCGCATCGTGGTCCTTTGTGGTAAGGGGAACAACGGCGGAGACGGCTTGGTCGTGGCGCGTCACCTGGCGGTGCGCGGCGACGCAGGAGGCATGCGGGTCGTGCTGTTCGCCGAGCCGGATCAACTCAAAGGCGACGCGGCGACGAACTACCGGGCGCTACGCGGCGTGGATGTCGAGCCGACGGTCGTGACCGATGCGCAAGGGTGGGGCCGGATCCTGCCTGATCTGACGCCCGCCACCGTGGTGGTGGACGCATTGCTCGGTACCGGTCTCCGCGGCCCGGCCGAGGGGCTCTTTGCCGAGGTGATCCGCGATGTGAACACGCGGTTTCCGCACGCCAAGGTCGTGGCGCTGGACATGCCCTCGGGTATGCCCTCCG
Source organism: Bryobacterales bacterium (assembly GCA_047516085.1). Classification (GTDB taxonomy): domain Bacteria; phylum Acidobacteriota; class Terriglobia; order Bryobacterales; family UBA6623; genus JAKZVK01. The sequence goes on along the minus strand of JAKZVK010000079.1, from coordinate 22,813 downwards.
ACACCGGCGAACCGATGGGCGAGTCGGTGAAGGCCGACGAAACCGTCACGTTCACCGCGCCCAAGGTGAGTCAGATCTTCCCTCCCAACTGTGAGCGGATCGGCCGGCTCACGGTCGCGCCGATCGGCAGCGCGCCGTCGGTGATGGAAGCCAACCCCGACCTCACCCTGAGCCGCCTCGAAGCCTCCGACATAGCGCCGCTCTTCGACTCCCGCGATCCCACCAGCCACAAGGGAGACTACGGCCACGTACTCGTTGTGGGCGGATCGCGGTCGAAGCCCGGTGCGGTGCTGATGGCGGGGACGGCCGCCATGCGGGCCGGCGCAGGGCTGGTCACCGTCGCGACAGCCGCCGGGGCCACGGCGGCCATCGTCGGGGACACTCCCGAGTTGATGACCCAACCGGTCGAGGAGATCGAAGACGGTTCGATGGGCGGGGACGCTTTCGATCCCGTCTGGCTCGATCGCAAGACGGTCGTCGCCGTGGGTCCGGGGCTTGGGACGCTCGACGCCAACCAAGAGCTGGTTCGGCGCATTGTGCGCGAGGTCGAGGTTCCGCTGGTCGTTGACGCGGACGGGTTGACCGCGCTGGCGGCGACGCCACCCGACGACTGGCGCCCCAAGAGCCGGTTGCTCGTTTTGACGCCGCACCCCGGCGAGATGTCCCGGCTCACCGGCCTTTCGACCGAAGAAGTGCAGCAGCGCCGGCTCGACCTAGCCCGCAGCTTCGCCCGTGAACGCGGCGTTTATCTCGTCCTCAAAGGCTTCCGCACCTTGATCGCCACACCCGACGGGCGCGTCCTGGTCAACCCGACCGGCACGCCCGCGCTGGCCAAGGGAGGCTCGGGGGACATCCTCACCGGATTCATTTCCGGCTTCCTGGCGCAGTTTCACGACGCCGAGCCGGAGATCGTGATTGGTGCTGCCGTTTATCTGCACGGGCTGGCCGCGGAGTTGGCGGTCCGAGAGAATGCCGAGCAGACGATCTCCGCGACGGATCTGTTGGCGTATCTTCCGGATGCGATCGCGCGAGTACAGGGTCGAGAAAACACAGATCCACTCGGAGAACTATTGGCCGACCTCGACGCAGGCTCCGTCCCCGAATGGATTGATGAAGTGGAGGACTTTGAAGAGTTCAAGCCGCTTCAAGACCCAGAGGCCAATGACGCACCCTAGCGAGGTCTGCAGCCTCAAGCACCAGACGGCTCGGTTTCACACGTGTTGATGGTCCTGACTCTGTGGTTGCGATGCTTGTTTACCACACCCACTCCGGCCAGGAAACCATCGACCTCGGCAAGCAACTCGCCGCCGACCTGCGTCCTCCGCAATGGGTGTTGCTAACCGGCGATCTCGGCACCGGCAAGACGACCCTCGCCAAGGGGCTGATCGCCGGTCTCGGCGTCGCCCCGATGGAGGACGTGCTCAGCCCCAGCTTCTCCCTGATTCACGAATACGAGGGTCCGCCGAAGGTCTACCACATCGACCTGTATCGGCTCGACCGGGTCCCCGAGTTGGAGACCCTGGGACTCGACGACCTCTGGGACGAGGCCGCCATCGTGCTGATCGAATGGGGCGAGAAGTTCGCGGACCAACTGCCCCACCAGCCGATGGAGATCCACCTGCGGGACTTAGGAGAGGACGAGAGGGAGATTCGGGTTTCTCGCAAAGACGCCAAGGAAGCCCCGAAGGCCGCAAAGGAAAACCAATAGAAGCCGGCGCCGGCGCTCGCGCTACTTCGCGGCTTCGCCGTGGCCGTGACTGCGCTTCTTATGAACGTCGATATTTAGCCGCTGAATCTTTTGATTCAACGTCGAGAGCGCCACGCGCAGGCCCTTGGCGCACTCGGTCTGGTTCCAGCCACACTTTTCCAGCTCTTCGGTAATCAGGCGGCGCTCGAATTCCTCCATGATTTCAGGCAGGCTGGCTCCGGCGGCGGGCTTGAAGTTCGTCGGGATCTTCGGCCGGTGAACGCCGTTCGAGGCCAACAGCGCGGCGGGCAGCTTATCCACCGGTACCTCGGGACCCGTCGCCAGCACGACAGCACGCTCGACGACGTTCTCCAGCTCCCGCACATTTCCCGGCCACGGATGGTCGAGGCAGATCTGCAGGGCGTCGGGCGCGAAGTGCAATAGCGAGTCCTTGCGTTCATCGAGAAAGCTTTCGTTCTCGCGGCAGTACTTCGTGAAGAAGTGCTCGATCAACAGCGGGATGTCTTCGCGGCGGTCCCGCAGCGGGGGCAGGTCGATCTGAATCACGTTCAGCCGGTAGTAGAGGTCTTCGCGGAACTCACCTTTCTCGACCAGCTTCACCAAGTCGACGTTGGTCGCGGCCACGATCCGCACGTCCACTTTGACCGTTTCGGTCGAGCCCACCGGCATGAACTCGCGCTCTTGAATCACCCGTAATAGCTTGGCCTGTGTCTCGAGTCCCAGCGTGCCGACCTCGTCGAGAAAAATCGTGCCGCTGTGGGCTTGATCGAAACAGCCCTTCTGCGTCTGCGTCGCGCCGGTGAAGGCACCGCGCACATGCCCGAACAGCCGCGACTCCAGCAAGTCGATGGGGATCGATCCCGTGTTGACCGCAACAAACGGCTTTGCCACGCGCGGCGAGTTGGTGTGGATCGCCCGCGCGATCAGCTCCTTGCCGGTGCCGCTGTCGCCGTGGATCAGCGCCGTCGAGCGGCTCTTGGCGACCTGCGCCACCAGCTCGAAGACTTGCTGCATCACCTCGCTCTTCCCGATCAGGCTCGCAAAGCTGTAGCGGCGGCGTAGCTCGTTGCGCAGGCGGGCGTTTTCTTCTTCGAGACGGTGCTGCTTGATCGTGCGATCAATCTCGATCAGCAGCTTGTCGTTGTTCCAGGGTTTCGTCTGGAAGTCGTTGGCGCCGAGCTTGATCGCGGCGACGGCGTTCTCGACCGATCCGTAGGCGGTCAAGACGACGATCGGGGTGCCGCTGTCACTTCGGCGGATCTCCTCAACAACCTCGAGGCCGCTACGGTCGGGCAGCATCAAGTCGAGCAGAACCAGGTCGTGGGGTTCACTTCGAAGACGGGCGAGCCCCGAGCGGGCGTCCGGGGCGGTGGTTACTTCGTAACCTTCCAGGTCAAGCAGCGTCTCGAGGCTCTCTCGAATCGCTTGCTCGTCGTCAACGATGAGGACTTTGCCCTTGACGGTCTCCGGGGATGTAGAGTCAGCCTGCATTTCTCACCACCTGACGCTCGAAGCACGCGACAAGACCGCCATGACTTCGTTGCGCTTGCTTGCCGTGCTCAAGGTACGCTCAGTACACTTCCGCGCGCCAAGCGGCTCACGCCTCGCCCTGGCGGCCTTCTCACGCACTTCGCCTCGCCACGTGGTGAGAAAGGCAGGCTAGGCATGAACGGGTTTTCGCTCGAGCGGGATCTCGATGTGGAAGGCCGATCCCTTGCCCGGTGAACTCTCTACCGTCATCGTACCGGAATGCTCTTGAATGATGCCGTGGCAGACCGCCAGGCCCAGACCGGTTCCGCGCTGAGGACCTTTGGTCGTGAAGAAGGGGTCGAAGATCCGCTTTGCCTGTTGTGCGCTCATGCCAACGCCGGTGTCGCTGACCGTAATGCGCGCGGAGGGGCCGTCCGCGAAGGCCTCAGTGCGAACACACAGCCGGCCGCCTTCTGGCATCGCGTCCCGCGCGTTGAGGAACAGATTGAGGAACACCTGTTGCAGCTTGCCCGCACTGCCCGTGACCCGTGCAGCGGCGGGGTCGAACTCTGTCTCGACCTCGATCTTGGCGTGGCGGAGCTGCGGTTCGACCAGATTGAGCGTGTCGCGAATCGCTTTGGCCAGATCTACGCGCTCGAACTGACGTGTCGAGGTGCGCGAGAAACTGAGCAGCGAGTTGACAATCTCGCTGGCCCGAAACGTCTGCGAGGTGATCTTGTCGAGCATCTTGGCGTGGCCAGGCTGGCTGGAAACCTGCCGCGCGAGCATTTGCGCGTAGCTCGAGATCACCGCGAGCGGCGTATTCACTTCGTGTGCCACCCCCGCGGCCAGCAGGCCGATCGAGCTGAGCTTGTCGGCCTGCACGAGTTGCTCCTCGAGTTCGATCCGCTCGGTCACGTCGTCGAAGATGATCAACCGCCCGATGCGGTCGAAGTTCTTTGCCACCAGCGGTGCGACGACGACGTTGAGCACACGCTCCCGCTCGTCTTCGCCCGTTCCGTTGGGGCCCGAGGACGCCGGTAGCTCCCCGATCGCCTCCCCTCGAAACTCAGCCGGGAAGTCGGAGGGCGTTAGCCGGAACTTGTAGATGTTATGAATGCCCGCGTCTTCGCTCACGCGGTCCAGCTCGCCGGCCAGCGCCGTCGGCAGCAACTCGCCGATTCGGCGTCCAACGGCCTCGTGCCGGGGAATGCCGAACATCAACTCGAGTTGCGTGTTCCAGCTTTCCACCCGGTCATCGAGGCCGGCCGCGGCGATGCCCACGCTCAACGACTCGACGATGTTCTCCTGGTAGTCCTTGAGCCGCTCGTACTCGCGCGCTTTGTGATCGAGCGAGGCGTGCAGACGGACGTTCTCGAGTGCAATGGCGAACGAGCCCGAGACGGTCTCGACCAAGCTGAGGTCGTCGCTCGAGAGGTAATCCCCGCGTTCGGTGCGTCCTAGCCCGAGGTAGGCGATTGTCCGCCCCTGTGCGCGGCACGGGACGTAATAGTTGAGATCGAGTTCGGCGATGGCTTCGCTCCCGCTCGACCTGCTCTCGCCTCGGGAGTTCTCGAAGTACCGGGGGTTCTCGAAGTAGAGGTACGGTTGCGAACCACCGGCCTGTGGCACTAGCGAGTCCAGGAACGCGAGATCGAGAGCGTCGGCCTTGCCGTTGGGCGGATCAATCGCCTGGCCCGACAGATCCGCGAGCCCGCTGCCGCAAGCCAACCGGAATGAGCCCTGTCTGAGTAAATCCGCTCTACCCGCCTCCGTATCCTCATCCCGTAGAAAGATAGCCATCCGGCTCAGCCCCAGCGTCTTGACCAGCCGTTTCGTAGCCGCGGAAAGCATGCGGTCGAGGTCCGTTTCGGTGCTCAGCTCGGCCGCGAACTCCACCAGCGTGCGGCGGTAGTCGTACCGCTCGCGATAGAAGCGCCGGTCGAGAATCGTCTGGATGCGCCGGCGCAGCGGCTGAAAAGCGAGCGCGCCCGCCACCAGCGACACCACCCACGCCGCGGGGCCAAGCTGTTCCAATCGAACACCGAGCGCCGCTCCGAGCCCGAAACTAACGGCGTAAAACAGCGCCAGCGTCCCCGCCGTCGCCAGAGTGTACGCTGTGCCGCGCCGAACGGTAACCTCAACATCCATCAGCCGGTACTTAACGATGGCATAAGCAAAGGCCAGCGGAATCAGCACCAGCGAGAAGACTGACAGGCCTTGGTTCGGGCCGGGGATTCGCCCACTGACGAAGGGGATCAAATAGAACACCGCGAAGGGCAACACGCCCCACACAGCTCCCGCCGCCAACCAGCGCCGCTGCTGCCGCAGAACGGCATCCTCCGTCTTCGGAGCGGCGGCGTTCAGCAGTACCGCGCCCAGCACGAAATAGGCTCCGAGCAACCCGTACGAATACCGGTCCAGCAGGTAGCTGAGATCGGCCACCGGCATCTCGGTGTCGATCGCTCCCGACGCCGCCAAGTGATACGCCGACAGCAGGGGAATGACCGGCAGGTATGCTGCGACTCCCAACGAACGCCGTAGCCGCGACACCCTCGATTCGCCTGGAAACACCAGGCAGAAGTGCAGGAACAGCGCCGGCGCCAGCAGCGTCGCCCAAACGTCCGCCCAGTAGACGAAGCGGTCGAGCCCCCCGAGTTCGCCCGTGTAGCTGAAGGCGTAGAGCACGAACGACGCCAACGTGAAAGCGTAGAAGTGCGGTGCCATCGATTCGTCGCGTCGCTTGACGAGCACGGTCAGGCCGATCGCCAGGTACGCTAGGGCCACCACCCAGAGGAAGTGATAGACCACGTCCGAGGTGCGGGCCGTGCCGATGATCACGCGCGCGTCAAAGGGGGTGCCCGCGCGGTCGAGGCCGTAAGCGGCCTCGTGCCAGGCTCCGATGGCGTCGAGGGCGGCGCCTACCTGCTCGGCGCGATCGATCGCACCCCGGTTTATCTTGCGCAGCAGGTCTCCGGCGACAATGCCGGCCTGCTCGCCAGGCCCCTCGGGAGCGACTCGCAACGCCTCGACGCCGACGGCCGTGTCGGCCCACACCACGCCATCGTGAGGCTGCTCGATCTGCCGTCTTTGCACAAAATTGAGCAGGGCGATCAGGACGCAAGCCACCGTCGCCGTCGCCAGTAGCGCCGTCCCAATCCGCTTTGTCAGGTCCTGCTTCATCCGCACATCCGCGCTCTCACCCCGGTGCTAGAAAGACGCACTTCACCCAGGAGACAGACGGTTATCTATTTATAGCACGCGTGATGCCAAAGCCAAGTGGGCCGTGACGGGCCCTAAATGCCTGAGGTCTAAGTACTTGAGCCCCATACAAGTTGCCGCCGACAGCCCCCGTCGAGTCAGTGAGGGAATCCGAGTTCTGGAAGAAAGTACCTGTGAATCATGGTAGAGAGGCTTCAATAGCCGCTCGGGCGATCCACGCCGCTCGCACACCGGCCGCGGAGCCAGCGACGGCGCCTGAGCGGCCTTCTGCCGGCCCATGGTTCCCGCTCCAACCGGTGCCGGGGACTGCCCGCGTCCTCGGGGGCTGCGCCGGGCCTTGAAACCTCAAGCCTCGGTCGATCGTATAGACGCCTGAGGGGTAGGGTAGTCAGTGTGATTTGTTTACCATGTTTCGCTTGACGTTCGGGTGGCTGAGCGCCTAGAATCGAGGCTAGAGTAGTGGCCCTCGGGCTCTTCTTCGAACAGGGCCGCGATTGTCCGCCCATCGAGGAAGTTAGGAGTTAGAGGTGATGATGCGAAAGCTGTTTCGTAGCGGTTCGCTTCTGTTGTGTCTCGCCCTGTTCTTCCCTACGTCGCCGCTGAGCGCCGCGGAAGATCAGGCTCCTCGCAAGCTCTCCAAGAAAGAGGAGAAGAAGCGCTTGAAGCGCCTGCGCAAGGAGTTGCGTGGACCCTTCAAGAAGTGGCTCGACGAGGACGTCCTTTACATCATCACCGGCGACGAGAAGAAGACCTTCCTCGGCTTAGCGACCGTCTAGGAGCGCGAGAACTTCATCGAGCAATTCTGGCTGCGGCGTGATCCCACGCCGGACACGATGGAGAACGAGATGCGAGAGGAGCACTACCGCCGCATTGCCTTCTCCAACGAGCGGTATCAGTCGGGTTGGCCGGGCTGGAAGACGGACCGCGGCCGCATCTACATCTCGCATGGTCCGCCCGATGAGATCGAGTCCCATCCGTCGGGTGGTATGTACCAGCGCCCCTACGAAGAGGGAGGTGGCACGACCTCGACCTATCCCTTCGAAATCTGGCGCTATCGCTGGATCGAAGGCGTGGGCCAGGACGTGTTGATCGAGTTCGTCGATCCCACCATGACCGGCGAATACCGCATGACGCTCGACCCAGCCGAGAAGGACGCGTTGCTTCATGTACCGGGCGCCGGTTTGACCATGGCCGAATCACTGGGGATGTCGGAGAAGAGAGACCGCTTCATGCGCACCGACGGGACTCGCATGGGCTCTCCGATGGGCGGCATGCAGAGCATGCGCTACAACCAGTTCGAGCGCCTGCAGCGCTATGCGGCACTGCAAAAGCCCCCCAAAGTCAAGTTCAAAGACCTCGAAGCCGTGGTCGATTCGACGATTGAGTACAACACCCTGCCGTTCAGTGTCGACGTTCAGTACACGCGCATCACCAACGACAACATCCTGACCGGCGTGACGGTCCAACTCCAGAACAAGGACCTCATCTTCAGGGAAGAGGAAGGCCGTCACAAAGCGATCGTGAATATCTACGGTCGTATCACGAGTGTCACCCGGCGGGTAGTGGCGGTCTTCGAGGATGTCGTCACCGTGGACACGACAGCCGAGCGGCTGCCTTACGAGGCGGAGAGGTCGTCGATCTATCAAAAGCCGGTGGTCTTGGCGCCCGGCCTGTACCGTTTGGAAGTGGTGACCAAGGACATCGTGGGTGAGACCATGGCCACCTATAAAACGGCCCTTCGAGTGCCGAAGTTCGATGACGAGAAGCTGGCTTCCAGTTCTCTGATCTTGGCCGACCGTATCGAGCGCGTCCCCACCAGGACCCTTGGCACCGGAGCGTTCGTCATTGGCAGCTCCAAGGTCAGGCCGCGGATTACCGAGGAGTTCAAACAGGACGAGCGGCTGGGGATCTATCTGGAGGTTTACAATCTCGGCGAGGACGAGGCGCGCATGCCGCGGGGTACCGTCACCTACCAGGTAGCCAAGCTCGACCAGCCCGATGAGCTGTTGCTCGATTTCACCGAAGACATCGACAAGATTCGCGGCGCCTCGAGCCGGCAGATGGTGGTGGAGAAACTGCTGCCCTTGAAGACGTTAGACCCCGGCGAGTATCGCCTGAGCTTGCGGGTGGCCGACGGAGTCAAGAACGAGACTCTGACCCCCACCGCGACCTTCAAGATCAAGGACAAGTGAAGTGGTTGGGAAGCGAAACCGAAGAGCCGGACCTATCCAAGGGGCGGAGAACGCAAATCGGATGACGATGAGCGAAGGTCTAGGGCTGAAAGCCGCGGTGCGTCGCGTGGCCCGCCGTGTTGGGATTATCCCCCTGATTGCCGCCTTCCTGGCGGTACCCGTCCTCGACGCGGCCATCCTCGGCTCGATTCGCGGACTGGTCCGTGATGAGAGGGGTATGCCGCAGATTGGGGCGCTGGTCACCCTGCTGACCGCCGACGGCTCCGTAGCCAAACGCGTTTACAGCAATCACGACGGGCTGTTTGCCGTCGAGAAGCTCTTTCCCGGCAGCTACTCGATCCGCGTCTCGCTTGACCGTTTCCTGCCGGTAACGAAAGCCGGCATCGAAGTCATCTCCGGCTCGAGTGCGATTCTCGACGTAAGCTTGCGCGGCTTGTTGAGCACGCTGCAGATGGTCTTCCCCGGCGGCAGCCAGGTGCGCGACATGAGCGACGACTGGAAGTGGGTGCTGCGGACATCCAGCTCGACCCGCCCGGTTCTGCGCTATCTGCCCTCACTCGACGGCGAGACCAAGAGAGTGATTCGCCGGGCTTCGGGCCGCTTCGCCGACACGCACGGTTACGCCCAAGTCAGCGCCGGCGGGGGAACGCGTCAGACGGCCTTGGCCAACGAGTCGGATCTCGGCACCGCGTTTGCGGTGGCCACCTCGATGTTCGGCGAGAACGACGTCGTCGTCAGCGGAAACCTCGGTTACGGCTCGACGACCGGCGTCCCGGCGGCGGCCTTTCGTACGAGCTTCAAGCGTGACCTGCCGGTCGGCGCCCCCGAGGTGTCGCTCACGGTGCGGCAGCTCCAGATGCCCTCGGCGGCGCGCCAGGCGATCTTCGGCCCGCGGAACGAGCACAACGGGCCGGCGCTACAGACCGTGACCCTCGGCTTTGCCGATGCGGCGACGTTGGGCGAGTCGCTGCGGTTCGAGTATGGCTTCCTGTATGAGTCGGTCCGCTTCCTGAATCGCTTGAACTTCGTCAGCCCCTACGGGCGGTTGGTCTACGAGTTGGGCGACCGCCGAGAGATTCATGTGCGCTACGCCTCCGGCGTTCCACACGCGCGGGAGAGCGTCGTGGCCGACGAAAACGAGTCGCTACGGCGCCAGGTGTCCTCTCTCGGCCTGTTCCCGCGCGTAGCGGTCAGCGGAGGCCGTCCGACGGTGCAGCGCACCGAGCACGTCGAGATCTCTTACCGCGAGAAGGTCGGTGAGGGCATGATCGAGGCGGCGGTCTATGAGGATTCGATGAGCGACGCGGCGCTGTCGACGAGGGTCCCGCAGGACTATTTCGCCGACGGAGATGTATTGCCCGACCTCTTCTCCGCCAGCTCGACGCTCAACGCGGGACGCTTCCACTCGTCGGGCTACCGCGTCTCCTACGCGCGAAGGATCAAAGACCGGCTGCAGGCGGCCATCGGCTACGGCTCGGCGGGCGTGCTTGCGCCCACAACCGGACAGTTGGACGGCCCCTCGATGGATGAGTTGCGTCGTGCGCTGGCTGTAAAGCGGGCGCAGTTGGTGACGGCCTCGATTTCGGCCGAGCTTCCTAAGAGTGGCACACTTCTGCTGACCGCCTACCAGTGGAGCAGCGTGCCCGCCGTCATCGCTCCCGACGTGTATAACGACTTTGCGTCGCGTTCGGACCCGGGGCTCAATCTGATCATTCGGCAGCCGCTGCCCTTCTCGGGCGGGCTGCCCGGTAAGCTCGAGGCAACGGCAAACTTCAGTAATCTTCTCAAGACGGGATACACGCCGATCCAGACCCACGACGGACGGCAGATGTATCTTTTCCAGGCGATTCGCAACTATCGCGGTGCGCTGAACTTCATTTTCTAGCCATGCCGCGGCAAGTCCTCCCCAAGGTGAAGGTACACGGCGAAGGAAAGAGCAAAGCAGAATGAAGCTGTTCCTACCCGTATTGTTGGCAGGACTACTGGCGCCGCCGACACTCGTCCACGCGAAGAAAGAGGCGACCCAGGTCGACATCAGTGTTCAGAACGAGAGCGGGGAGCCGGTCGCGCAGGCGAGCGTCGTTGTCAAGACACTGAAGGGGAAGAAAAAAAAGAAGATCGGAGAAATATTTCAATTGAGGACCAGCCAGCAGGGCACCGCGCCGCTTCCGCCCATCTTCGACTCGGTCGTGCTGGTGCAGGTGATTGCAGAGGGGTATCAGACGTTCGGCGAACGGTTTGACGTCGTTCCGCCGCAACAATCCCTGACGATCACGCTCAAGCCGCCGCAAGAGCAGTTTTCCGTTACGAAGTAGCACCGGGGCGGCCGGCCCTTCGGTGTGGACTATATTCAGAAGCTTTCAGAAGGTCTAGAAGAGTATGCGTCTTTTTACTGCACTCGAACTCAATGCCAAGGTCATTGCCAACTTGACCGAGTTGGTGCGGCGCCTGCAACCCTACGCGCCGATCCGCTTCGTCCATCCGCAGAACATGCACGTCACGCTCAAGTACATTGGGCAGTGGGAGGTTCACCGTGTCGATGAAGTGGTTTCGGCGCTCACGGAAATCCGCTGCCCCACGTCGCTGGTCGTTCCCTTGGCCGGGATGGGCTTTTTTCCCAACACCAGGCACCCGCGGGTTTTCTGGGTTGGCGCCGAGAACACTCCGGGCCTGCGTCAGTTGGCCAGCAATATCGATGCCGCGCTTCAGCCGCTGGGGATCGCCCCGGAAGTGCGGCCCTACTTCCCGCACTTGACGCTGGGGCGAGTCCGCGAACAGGAGGCGCTCGACGACCTGCACTTGGCCATCGAGGAGTTGCCCACGCGTGAGTTCGGTACGATCTCGCCGGACCGCTTCGTGCTGTTCGAGAGCACACCTACCAACTCGGGCGTGATCTACCGCAAGGTGACGGAGTTCCCGTTCTCGATCGTGCCCGAGCAGGAACCCACGTTGGCCGCCCGCACCGTAATGGCGGGCCAGGTCTAGCGCCCGGCCTAGCCCTGGCCTAGCCCAGCGCGGGAGCTACACAGGAAATTCCCAGGGCGGGGTCGCTTGCAGGCCTGTTCGTCCCGCCCTTACTCGTCCTCCTCCCTCGCCACTCGGCCTCCTGGCCGATATGGAACCTAAGCGGCCGGGCGCATCGGTCCGCCCCAAGCCTCGGCCCGGGGACCGGTCGGACGTCCTTCCGCGGCCCCAAGCTGCGATATAGTTCTAGTACTGCCCGTTCCGGCAGGGCCTCTAGTCTTTTTCCGCAACTTTTCCATGCCCGAGCGTGTTGATGAACGTGTGGGAGTGGCCGCCGCGTTGGAGCCAGACGCTCAGTTGATGCTTCGCGTCAAGGACGGTGACGCGTACAGCTTCGAGTTGCTTCTTGGCAAGTACCGCCGGCCGGTGGTCAACTACCTGTACCGCATGGTGCAGAACCAAGGCGTAGCCGAGGAACTGGCGCAGGAGGTTTTTCTGCGGGTCTACCGGGCCCGTGCGAACTACGAGCCTACCGCCAAGTTCACGACCTGGCTGTTTCGCATCACTACGCACCTGGCGCTGAACAGCTTGCGCGACCACAAGGGTGAAAAGCGCCAACACAGTCTGGACGTGGAACAGGAAGACCGGCAAGCCTTTGAGCCGGCCGATACGCGTCGCAACCGCGAGCAGGAGATGGTCGCCGCCGCGCATCTCGACGTGGTGCGCCGTGCCATCGCCGCCCTGCCTGAAAAACAACGGGCGGCGGTGCTGATGCACAAGTACGAAGAGCTCGACTACTCGCAAATCGCGGGTGCGTTGAGCTGTTCGGTGTCGGCGGTGAAGTCGCTGCTGTTCCGGGCTTATGAAACACTCCGGGAGCGTTTGGCTCATCTGGCGGAAGACCAGAAACCGCGTGCCCGGTAATGAGGTGTCAAGAGGTGTGTTATGACTCGCGAGGAAGCGGTTGATTTAATTTTGAAAACCGGTAGCGGGCCCCCGCAGGGCTAGCCCCGGCATCGGGAACTCATGCAGTTCTTGGAGACCTGTTCCGAGACGCGGGCGCTCTACGAGCAGCAACGCGCCGTGTGGGGAGCGCTCGAGCTGTGGGAGCCGGTGGAGCCCTCGGCCCAGTTCGATCGACGTCTGCGCGAAAGGGTTGACGAGTTGGCGAACCGGGAGCCCTGGTACTTGCGGACGTTTGCCACCTGGCGGCCGACCTTCGCGGTTGGTCTCGCCGCGCTGCTGATCGCCGCCGTGGGCGTGGTGCAACAGCGGCCGGAAGCCACGCCGGGCACGGAGCTGGCGGTGGTCGAGCCGCTCGACGACGAGGTGTATCTCGAGCAGCTCAATCGGGCTCTGGACGACATCGAAATGCTCGCTGATTTCGATGTTATGGTCGACGACACGGCGCAGGATGAGTCGTAATGACGGTACGCAGCATCATCGGCGCCGGTTTGCTGGCGCTGTTGCCGGCGCTGGGCGTCGGCGGCCCGGCGGGCAGCGCTGAGGCTGCCCAGGGTGCCGCTCGCATCGCCCAAGCGCGGAAGCGCGCCACGCAGCCGTTCAAATCGGCACGGCAGCGTCGAGCCAAAGCCGGCAAAAGCGCCCGCGGAGCCGGGCGCATGCGTCCCGGCCCGCAACTGCTCGAGCAGTTGATGCGAATGAAGCCGCAGCAGCGCCGCCGCTTCTTCCAGCAGAATCCCACGTTCCGCAACCTTCCAGGCCCGCAGCGGCGTCAGATCCAGCAGCGTCTGCGCCGGCTCAGCCAGATGCCGGCCAAGCGGCGGGCGGAGGTGCTCGAGCGCTATCGCCTCTTCGACCGCCTACCGAGGGAGAAGCAGACGCAGGCGCGTACCATCTATCAGAGTTGGCGAAAATTCCCCCAGGGCCGCCGCGAAGAGTTGCTCGACGAGTACGACTCCCTCCTCGCCACGACGTCCGACGCGCGTCAAGAGCGCTTCGAGTCCGAGGACTTCACGACCCGCTTCAGCGCCGACGAGCAACAAGTATTGAAGGACCTCACCGGCCTATTCCCCGACCGGCCGCCGCGCCCCCGCTAGTCGTCTGATCTCACCGACATCTGAACAACCGTGTCAAGTTTTCATCGAGGTGTCTGCCCCGCCATGTGGCGTAAGGCTCCAGCCTTGCCCCGAGAGATATTGACTGTTCGATTCTTCGGGACTCAGGATGGCAAGCAACCGAGCCCTGGGGGCGGTACGGGGGGCGGTGCAGCAAAGCGAGATCCGCCAACCGACACTCAGAGCCGCGAGCGTCAGCTCGCGTTGAGATGCGGCGGCGACAAGAGGTTCCCGACAAGCAGTCGGTAGCACGGCCCCAAGAAACCGAGCCCCGAACGCAAGTGAGGGGTCAATCCCTGCCCAGTGGCATAGGGGCAGCGAACCGGTCACCGGTGCTCCGGGACTCTCCAGGCTCGTTTCCTCCGGCCCCGCTCTTCGATTTGACGTGGCAGACCTCGCCGGCGGCAAGACAGATCTCATCCAAGCCCCTACTCGACCGCGATGGTTACGCCGCCCTTGCTGACCACTCCTCCGATCTCGATCGTGATCGGCACCGCGTCACCGGGCGGCACGCCGCCGGGCATCTCGAAGACGATCTCGTTCACGCCCACCGACGCCGGCGAGGAGCCCGAGAACACAACCTTCGCCGCCGGCACCACCACCCCGCCAACCCGGATCACCGACGTCATCGTCGTGTGACGCAGCACGACGTTCGAGCCATCGGGTAGGCAGACGCCATCGGGCTCGCAGGAGTTGTGGCCGTCCATGAGCGGTGGCTCGACCGGGCCCATGCCGTTGGCGTAGATCGTTAGCAAGTCGCCCCCCGTCGCCGGACGGCTGTTGCCCACCGTGCCCACCGGCGCGGCCAGGTCGGGCGAATTGGCGAACGTGACAATGCCCTGCCCTTCGCCGTTTTGCGACAGCGTGAAGATGCCCGGGGAGTAGTCGTTGATCTCGATCTCCTGCGGGTTGCTGCCGGCCTTCTGGAAATCTCTGACGACGAGCAGCGTCGCCGTCGGACCACGCAGCCCCATCGGCAATTGTGCGTGGATCAAGCCCGGTGTCACCAGGTAGAGAGGGGCCACAGTGCCGTCAAACAGCACCCGCACGCCTCCCAGCTTCGTCGGCAGCGGCACCGTCTCGGCGCGGAACTCGCCTTCCGCCACAAAGCCTTCGCCGAAGATCGCGATGATCGACTTGCCCGCCATCGCATGGCCCGGCTCGCCGTGAGGAATGAAGTCCGCTGCATCGACCGCGGGGTCGTCGGGCAGCCGGAGCTGCGGGTAGGCGGGCACGCCGCCCTCGGGCACGACCATCGTCATTGGGATACGCGCCATGATGTTGCCGTTACCCCGGATGATCATGTCAACGCTGTAAGTGCCCGGTTTCCGGGCGGGATCGACGATCACTTGGATCGTGTCGGTTTCGCCGTTGGACTCACCACGGTCCGGCTGAGTCGTCAGCCAGCTCGCGATGCGCGGAATGGAGTAGCTCACTCGGCCCCCGACACTGCGTATCGACAAAGGCTGCGAAGCCCCGTGACTCTTGCCGAAAAGGAAACTCAGTGAGCCCGACGAGAGCTTCAGCGCACGCACCGCCACGGTGACGGTGTCGGTATCGACTCCGCCTCTGCCGTCTTCGACGGTGAGGGTGATGGTGTGGACGCCGCCCGGAAGCGTCACCGTCGGACTGACACCGCCCACGGTGCCGAACGGCCCGGTCCAGGTGAAGGTGAGCGGGTCGCCGTCGGGATCACTTGATCCGGAACCATCCAGGGTGACGATCGCGCTGCCCAGGTTGGCATTGACGGTCTGGCCGGACCCTGCGTCAGCGACAGGAGCTTGATTCACGGTAATCTCGACGGTATCGCTGTCGATACCACCCTTGCCGTCATCGACGGTGAGCGTGACGATGTGTACCCCGGCCGCCAATGGCACGGTCGGCATCACGCCCATCGCGGTGCCGAACGAGTTGGTCCAGGTATAGGTGAGCGGATCGCCGTCGGGGTCGGAGGAACCCGACCCGTTCAGCGCCACCATGGCGGTGTCGCCCGGAGCCACCGTCACGAGCTGGTCGGCGCCGGCGTCAGCGGTGGGAGGCTGGTTGACGGTGATCTCGACTGTGTCGCTGTCCGTCCCACCGTTCCCATCATCGATCGTGACGGTGATTGTATGGACGCCCGGGGCTAGCGTGACCGTCGGCATCACGCCCATCACGGTTCCGAACGAGTTGGTCCAGGTGAAGGTGAGCGGATCGCCGTCGGGGTCCGATGAGCCCGAGCCGTCCAGCGTGACGGCGGCCGTGCTACCAAGCGGTACTTGGATCACTTGATTTGGGCCGGCCTCCGCGACGGGAGCTTGATTAACGGTGATCTCGACGGTATCGGCGTCGGTACCACCCTTGCCGTCATCGACGGTGAGCGTGATGACGTGTACCCCGGCCGCCAGTGGCACTGTCGGTGTCACGCCCATCACGGTGCCGAACGAGTTGGTCCAGGTAAAGGTGAGCGGATCGCCGTCGGGGCTGGAGGAACCTGAGCCGTCGAGTGTCACCATAGGCGTGTCGCCGGGAGCCACCGTCACGAACTGATCCGGGCCGGCGTCGGCTACCGGCGGGTGAGAAGGAGGCCCGAAAGCAATGGTCCGAACATTGCCACTGCGGGCCAAGTACCAACTCCCGCCGCCATTGGTGCTCTTGAAGACACCACCTGGAGTTCCGGCGTAGAGGGTTGCGGTATCCCTAGGATCGATGGCCAATGCAAACACGCTTTGATGTCCGCTATTCCTGGGTGCCCAATTGGCGCCGCCGTCAGTGCTCCTGAAGACGCCAACCCCTGTGGTCCCGGCGTAGAGGGTCGTAGTGTTGCTCGGATCAATGGCCAAAACGTTAACAAAGAAATCTGTGAGGCCATTACTGCTGAAGAACCAACTAGCACCGCCGTCCGTACTCTTTACGACGCTAGAAAAGGGGCCGCCCGCGTAGATCGTTGACGGTTGAGCGGGATCAATAGCGAGCGCAAAACCGCCGGCGAGCAAACCGGCGGCAGCGGTGTTGAGGGGCGTCCAGTTTGCGCCACCATCGATGGTTTTGAAGGTACTCAAGCCGGTCACACCGGTGAGATAAAGCGTGCTGGGATTAGCCGGATCTATAACCAGGGAGCGAACGTCAAGGTGACTCCCCATCGGCAACCCGTTCTTGACGGGAGTCCAAGAAGCTGCCCCGTCGGTGGTCTTGAAGACCCCATCCCCATTCGGCCCGAACGCTCCCGTCGCGGCATAGACCGTGGAGGGATTCGTGGGGTCGATGACGATCTCGGTAACGGATACCGGCGGAAGGCCCAATACGATCCCGTTGCTGGCCAAGACCCAGGCCTGGCCCCCATTCGTGCTCTTGAAAACGCCGCTGCTCCCTCCGGCATAAACCGTGGCTGGGTTCGTAGGATCAACAGCGAGAGACTCCACGCCTCGATCAGTAAGACCGGAGTTGAGGCTGGTCCACGTCATCCCACAGTCGGTGCTCTTTGAAACACCGAACCCGGAAGCCCCCCCACAAAGACCGTGCTGGGGGCGGTTACAGCGACAAAAACTTCATCAACGGTGATCGTGACGGTATCGGTATCCATCCCGCCCTTGCCGTCATCCACGGTAAGCATGACGACGTGGACCCCGGCAGGCAGTAACACTATCGGCATCACGCCCATCGCCGTGCCGAACGAGTTGGTCCAAGTAAACGTCAGCGCATCGCCGTCGGGATCGAAGGAGCCCGCCCCGCCCAGTGTGACGGCAGCCGTTTTACCAGGCGGTACTTCGGTCACTTGATTAGGGCCGGCCACCGCGACGGGAGCTTGATTAACGGTGATCTCGACGGTATCGGCGTCGCTGCCACCCTTGCCGTCATCGACGGTGAGCGTGATGACGTGTACCCCAGCGGCCAGTGTCACTGTCGGCATCACTCCCATCACGTTGCCGAACGAGTTGGTCCAGGCGTAGGTGAGTGGATCGCCGTCGGGGTCGGAAGAGCCCGAGCCGTCCAGTGTCACCATGGCGGTGTCGCCGGGAGCCACCGTTACGAGCTGGTCCAGACCGGCGTTCGCCACCGGGATCTGATTCACCGTAATGTCGACCGTGTCGCTGCCCATGCCGCCGTTGCCGTCGTCGACGCTCAATGTGACCGTGTGTACCCCCGGCGGCAGCGTAACCATCGCCGTCACACCTAGGACCGTGCCGCCGCCTTCAGGGAAAGGCCCCGTCCAGGTGTAGGTCAGCGGGTCGCCGTCGGGATCGCTCGAACCAGAACCGTCGAGCATCACCTCGGCCATGCTACCGTCCGGAACCTGCACAAACTGATCCGGCCCGGCATCCGCCGTCGGCGGCATACCACCATTGACCACCTGCACCGAGCCGCTGTCGGCGACCCTCGTGTTGTTGGTTTCGTCGGACTCGCTTACCTCGCCGAGGTCGTCGGCAATCGCACCCAGGAAATACGGACCGGGCAACAGTTCCGGAGGAACGACGATCGAGGGGCTACAGACCTCGCCGGCGCCGGGTGCCAATGCCCCAGAGCTACAGACGGTGGTGCTGGGGACGTCAGCGCTGGTGATGGTGGCGTCCGTCGAGAAGTAAAAGCCGAGTTGGTAGGGGTCCGCCAGTGCCGCGGACGCGTTCTGGACGGTGGCCGAGACCGGCATAAGCCCACCCACGGAACCCACGGTTGGGGCAGTCAGCGCAGTGACAAGGAGGTCCGGGCTGGCGAAGTCCCCGATAAACCGTGGCTTCGGTGCTGAAACCGACGCTACGCCGACATTGCTGGTAGGTGCCAGGGACGGTGTGACAAAGAGGGTGGTCTGGGGTGAGCCGGGAGCGCACAGGAAGGTCGCATCCACCGTGATCTGCTGTGGTATGAAAGGGTCTCCGGACACAAGCTCGTAAATGGCGGTCGCGTTTCCGCCAACCACGGGAACATCGGACGACCCTGGGCCCTCGATCAGTGTCCCTCCCCTACCATTCACATCAGCGCCAGCTACCCGCTGCAGACACAGCGGTCTGAGGCCAGGCCCTGGAGGCGGAGGCATGCAGACCGTCACGGGCCCGGCCTCATCGAGCGCATTCGGCATCGTGAGGGTCACACCCGCGGGAACGTCTGTGAACCCGATCCGGAAGCGGGTGGCTTGACTTGCACCTCCCCCGGTCGCCCCCACCGGTTGGGGGGGCGCTCCCGGAATGTTGGCTGTCAAGACCGGGTAGCCGTTCTCCGTTGTGTTGTCTCCGTTCGGGAAACCCGGAGAGCCGAGTACCTTGAAGGCGGCAGCGAATCCCTCTTGCAGAGTTACAGCCACGACGTTGGTTCCGGCCGTACACTGAAATACGCCGTCGCCTACAACGCTCGTAAGAAGACCCGGGAGAATGATGCCGATCGCGCCCTGATTGGTCATCACCGAGATCGCCGCAAACGCCGTCACCCCCAAGGTCGCGATGATCGTCCCGCCGGCCCCCAGCGCCGCCGCGTTGCCTCGTACGTTGGTGAACCGCAACGTCGTCGTCAGGTCAAAGCACGAGTCCGAGCTCACCTGGTCGAAGAAGTCGTCGCAGATCGGAATGCCATTGATGTCCGCTGCGGGCAGGGCGCCCAAGTCATTCGGCGCGCCCGGCACGGGGAACATGATGTTGTCCCAGGTAATCGTGGACGGGCCCGTCAGAACGCCCTTCTGGGGACACGGGAACCGTTGATCCGGAGCGTCCAGCGGATCTGTTAGACTGCCGCCGCAGGTCGTCGGGGACGCCAACTCCGATGTGCCTAGCGGAAGATAGCTGTTGTTGCCGTTGACAACCAGTACCGCATCGCTGGTTACGCCATCCGTCCGGTTGCTGACGGCGGTGTTCAGCGACAACTGGATGCTCAGTTGCGCGTACTGAACCAAGTTGTTTTCCGCCGGGGATAGGTTGGGGTTGTAGATCCCGTCGTTGGTGCAGTCCAGACGCGAATCGCCTGTTCGCGAACTTAGGTTTTCTGAGCGCAGTAGATTGGGCACGAAGGTCGCAACGCAGACGATGTTCCCCAAGGGTTGGACCGGGAAGTTGATGAATTGAGCACGCAAGGGCCTGCTGGATAGGGCGAGGATACTGATCACAAGAGAGAGCATCAGCGCACGAGCGAACCAGGCTCCGCTGCACCGACGCAGCCCCGTGAGATTGCAGGATCTAAACAACGTGGCCGTACCCTTCACCGCAGTTCCACCCTTCTAGAGCGGCCGACCCGCCCCCGGTCAGCGGACGGCTTGTTCCTGTGAGCCGGTCCCGGGTGTGAGTCTGTTTGTGGCCGCCATCTTCCAATCACCGGGACGCCATCGGCTGCCTGATCGAGTGACTCCCGACCGTCGATGCCGGGTCCGTCCCAGGAGCCGTTGCCGTTTCGATCGAGCAACCAAACGCCTTGACTGAGGACGCCGATCTTTTCGGTCCCGTCTCGATTCCAGTCGCCGACAACCGCCGTGTCTCCCGGCTCACCCCATTCGTAGTTGCGATCGCGTGCCCGCCACGACAACACGTGCCGTTTTCGGCTCATTGGGCGGCTCCGGTCGGCGTGGAGTGGCTCTGAGTGTCCATCATCCGGGTCATTTCGCGAAGCTCGACATGGCGGCGTCGGATCGAGCGGCTGCAGGCCCTCGACGAAAAGCAGCCGCTGCAAGCCGCGGCTTGATTTCGGGTTACTTGACAGCGTCATTCGTCAAATCCTCCTCAACCAAGGATGGTCTCTGTCAAACGATGGAAGTCGACCGATGAGCAAAGAAACCCTTCGCGTATCGGAACGGCTTCCGGTAAAAATCCAAGCGATGGGAAACGATACCCATTGTACTTCAAGGCGCCAAGGAAATCGTTTTTGACTTGGTCCGACGGGTCCGACGCAAAACTTGCTTGTTCTTGTGATCGCTCGGATAGTTTACGCCACTGGGAGGATGGAATATGTGATTGCTCGTGCCAACTCTTGCGTTTGACGATTCCGAGGAGTCCTCGGCCAGCTCGTTCGGGCTAACGCAAGGCCTGCCGGCGTGCGAGCTCGATCCGCAAGCTCTCTTCACCTTTCGCCATGGCCCAACGATGGTTCGCGGAAAAAATCGGTTTGAGTAGCCCCGAGAAGTAACGGAGCAGCGGTTTTTCGGCGCGAACCTTCCAGTCGTAGGTCATGTTGACCCAAGCACCGTCTTGCTCGAACGTCCAGATGCCGCGCCCGACGAAATCACCAAAAGCCTCAAAGGTGTACCCATACGGCTCGCGCGAGTGGGTGACACGAAACTGCCACCGCAAGGTGTAGGGGAGCCAACCCCTGGTGTGCAGGCTGACTCGTTTGCCGATACCGAGCTCGTCACCCGGCTCGATCTCCTCTACATCCAGATAGACGGCGGGCCACCAGCGCGGCAGGTCTTCCACGGCGCCCAGGATGTCGGATACCTCCCGGACGGTGCCGTGAACCCTCCAGCGCGTCACAAAATGGTAATCGTTGCGCACGATAAGGGGGGCTTTCTAGTGGAATGTCGCAGAGACTCTTTAGGCGTAGGATTACCCAAGAGACTGTAGGGTCGGGCCCCCGTGCCCGACCGCATGCCTCTGACCGTTAAGCCTCCCTTGCGACCGTCCACTTGCGCCCCGATTTGAAAGCCGGCAGCAAATCCCGTGGCGGATCCGATACGATCAACGCCTGCCGCCCCGCGCTCCTCCATGGAATGCCTTCGAGGCGCCCGGCTCAAACAGCCGGAAGACGAACAGCGTCCCGCCGCCGCGGTAGTTGCTCGTCCAGGGAGCGCCGGGGCCCATGTAACCGCCCACCGCGCCGCCCATGCCGGATGCAATCGCGATGTATTCAACCCCGTCGAGCCGGTAAGCAACCGGACCGCTGCGGATGCCCGAGCCGGTCTGGTACGACCAGAGCAGCTAGCCGCTGCCGGCGTCGTAGGCGAGCAGGTTCCCCTCGGCATCGCCGGTGAATACCAACCCGCCGGCGGTCGCGAGAACGCCGGCGGACATCGGCGAGCGGGTCTTTATCTCCCACGCCGCCTCGCCGGAGTTGACATCGATCGCCATCACCTTTCCATACGCCTTGCCGGCCAGGTAGCGGAAGCCGTCGGGGCCGGGCGGCCGACCTTCAGCCTTCGCCTTCACACCGTAGTTGAAAAACTCGGCGCAGTTCTCGATGACCGGCAGGTAGGCGAGCCGGGTCAGCGGGCTGTAGGCCATCCCGGTCCACTGCTTGCCGCCGGCCGCCCCTGGGCAGACCTCGACTCCCTCATACGTCGGAATCGCCCCGGGCTTGACGATCGGACGGCCTTCCGGCGTGAACCCAGTGGCCCAGGTCACGCGCACGAAGGGTTTGGCGAAAAGAAACTCGCCGTTGGTGCGGTCGATCGCGTAGAAGTAGCCGTTGCGGTCGGCGTGGATGATGGCCTTGCGCCGGCGGCCTTCGTGTTCGACCTCGACGGGGATGTTCTCGGTGACGCCGTCGTAGTCCCAAACTCCGTGCGGAGTGAACTGATAGTGCCAGCGCAGCTTGCCCGTGTCGGGATCGAGCGCGACCACCGAGTTGCTGTAGAGATTGTCACCCTCACGCGCGTCGCCGTCGTACACCGGCCAAGGCTGGCCGACGCCCCAGTAGATCAAGTTCAACTCCGGGTCGTAGCTGCCGTGCATCCACGGCGCGGCGCCGCCCCTCTTCCAGGTATCGCCGGGCCAGGTCTCGCCGCCAGGCTCGCCCTCGCCCGGCACGGTGTAGAAGCGCCAAAGCCGCTTGCCGGTCGCGGCCTCGTAGGCGTCGATGAACCCGCGGCTCGGACGGTCGCCGCCGGCGATGCCGATGAACAGCTTGTCGCCCACGACGAGCGGGGGCTGCTTGGCATTGAGATTGTCCTCCGCCTTACCCAACTCGACGTCCCAGCGGACGCGCCCCGTCTTCGCGTCGATCGCGACCAGGTGCGCGTCGAGCGTCGCCGTGTAGAGCAGGCCATTCCAGATCGAGACGCCGCGGTTGGCCGGCCCGCAACAGTAGCTCAGCCCGTCGGCGTCGGGCAATCGGCGCTGGTAGTGCCACAGCTCGGCGCCGGTACGGGCATCGATCGCGAAGACGTGGTTCCACGAAGTCGTCAAGTAGATGACGCCGTCGATGACCAGCGGCATGCCGGTCAAGCCGCCGGGCGTGCCGGTTTGGAAGCTCCACACAGGGACGAGGTTCTTGACGTTCGATTGGTTGATCCC
>JAKZVK010000078.1:0-12373 GCA_047516085.1 Bryobacterales bacterium | reverse complement strand
CCCACCTATTTCGAGAAGGACGATCACGACTCGCACCTCAACGACGGCTGGCCCGGGTTAATGCGCCCTTTCATGAGCCCGTTCACCTTCGAGGAAGGACTGAAGGTCTACAACGAGCAAGTGCCGATGAGCGAGAAGCCTTACCGCACGTTCCGTTGGGGCAAGGGCTTGCAGGTCTGGGTCCTCGAGGGACGCGACTTCCGCTCACCCAACACGATGGAAGACGGCCCCGACAAGACGATCTGGGGCGCCGAGCAGAAGAAGTGGCTCAAAGAGACGCTGCTCGCCAGCGACGCCGATTGGAAGGTGGTCATCAGCCCAACGCCGATCGTTGGGCCCGACCGCTCGAACAAGCACGACAATCATTCGAATGTCGACTTTACGTACGAAGGCGATGAGTTCCGCAACTTCGTGAAAGAGAACCTGGCGGATAACTACTTCGGGGCTTGCGGCGACCGCCATTGGCAATACCATTCCATTCATCCCAAGTCGGGGATGCATGAGTTTTCGTCCGGGCCGATTAGTGATATTCATGCCGGTGGCTCGCCGGGACATGATCCGGTCTACCATCAGTTCCATCGTGAGATGGGTGGGTTCTTGTCGGTGCAGGCGAAGAAGGTGGGGGACGAGAGTACGATCGCCTTCCGGCTGCACGCGGTGGATGGGAATGTCGAGTACGAGTACACGCGGGCGGTAGCGGTGGAGTAGGGAAGGGCCGGCTTGGCTGCTAGGCCATGTGTTCGCGAGCCAGCATGCGATCGAGGGCCAATAGGTTCATCATCAATCGCCGCAAGGGGTGGTAGTTGTCTTGGCGCGCGCCGCTGTAACCGGGCTTGAAACTGAACTGGCGGTCTTCGCCCAGGCTGTAGCCGGGGTGGCCGAAGCGGCGTAACGAGAACTTGTTGTCGACGACGTCCTGCGCCAGGGTGAAGTAGCGTGCGGCCCACGCCGCGGCGGTGTGCTCGAACACCTTCAGGGCTGAAACCAGGACCTCTTGCTGCGCCCACATGCTCTTGTAGTAGAAGTACTCGCCGGTGAGCCGCAGCTCCGGACGGTCGCCCGGCAGTTGCATCGGGGGCCACTCATAACAACCCGCATCGACGTTGATCCACTCCGGCAGCCCGCCGTAGACGTGGTCCCAGCCGATGTCGAGGTGTTGCCGTAGCTGCCGCGCCGCCAAGTCGAACATCGCCTGGTCGCCGCGGCGCAGCGCCTCGTCCATCACCATCCACAGGCATTGGCAGCAGTGACCGAGCAGCGACTTGTTCTTCTCGGATTCGATAGGGCTGAAGTCGTGGTTGCGGTATTCGTTGGTGAGGCCGATGTCGGCGTTGTGGTGCTTGTGGAGAATCGCGTCGACGCAGAAGTCAGCGATGCGCTCGATCTCCGGGTCGTGGCCGCGGTTGAGGATCTGCGTGCACGTCTGTAGGTTGAGCATCCAGTTGCCCTGGATGCGTGCGCCGGGATGAGGCGCATATTTGTCTTGGAATTCGGGTCGGTTGATGTAGGGGAAGAGCTTCTTGACGAGCTGGATCGCGAGGTCGCGGGCTTCGTCGTCACCGGCCGCGGCGGCGTACTCCTGCAGGCCTTCGGCGAGGAAGTACATACCGTAGACGTCGCTGTTGAAGCGTGTGAGGATCTTGCCGCCGCGCGACAGGTTGACCGCGTACCAGCCGTCGTCCTGGCGGGCGTGTTCGAGCCAGAAGTCTTTCGCCTTGCGGGCGATCTCGAGGTGACGGGCGTCGCGCCCGAGGTGGTTGTAGAGATAGCTGTAGACCCAGATGCCGCGGCCTTGATACCAGTGATACTTGTCGTCGTTGAGACGCGTCCCGTCATAGTCGAGCGCGGTCATGAAGCCGCCGCGCTCGTGGTCGATGCCGTGTTGGTCCCAGAAGGGAAGCTGGATGTTGAATAGCTCGTCGCGGTAGTGGTCGCGGAGCTTTGTAAGGGCGTCGCGGCTCACCTCCGGAGGGCCCGCGGAAGTTTCTTGAGCGGAGGCCTTGCGAGCAGTCGCGCCCAGTGCCGCCGAGGTCGCGGTCGAGCCGAGAAAACGGCGGCGCGTCGACTTGATCATTCCTTCCAGTCGGAGCCGCGTTCATCATACTCCGCTTGGCACGTGAGCCAAGGGCGTTTGCCGGAGCATGATCAGCTTGGAGAAGGACCACTCTGACCGCTCCAGGCGTAGCCTGCTTCGGAGTTTTACTCCTCAATGATCGCTGCTTTCGTCCCTAAGGTAACACGAGCACTCGGTACGGTCAGGGCGCCTTGGCGGCGTCGAGGAGGCGGAGCCAGTTTTCGCCGAGGATTCGCTTGATCCGTTGCTCGCTGTAGCCCTTCTTGACAAGCGCTTCGGTGAGGCGGGGGTAGCTGGTGGCGTCGAAGTCGAGCAGATTGGGGCCGCTCATCAGGTCAAGACCGATCCCGATGTGGCGGTCGCCGACCATCTCGACCGCGTAGTCCACCTGGTCGGCCCAGTCATCGACCGTCGGGAGTGGCGCGCCGGCGTCGATGGCCCTCTTGTGCCGTTCGCGCCAGGGGATGCCGTACGCGGTTCCGCCACGCTGATCACGGTCGCGGACCCAGCGGTCGTGCATCTCCGCGTCGAGTGCACCGATGTAGGCGCCGAAGTCTTCGTAAGGCTTGCGGAAGAAGGTGTAGTCCTGAATGAGATGCCGTAGCGGTGGGGGTGCATTATCGCTCGATTGAGACCGCTGCCATTCCGAGTACTCTCGCCCTATCTGCGTCGTACTCGAGTGCATGCCCATGAGCCCGCCCTTGGCCGCCATGGCTCTGAGCACTTGGTCGGACAGAGTCCGTGGGTGGTCCACGAAATGTTGCAGCCCATGGTGGCTGCCGACGACCGGTGCGCGGCTGGCCTCGATGATTTGCATCTTGGCTTCGTCGGTGGCGTGGGAGAGGTCCATCATGATCCCGAGCCGGTTCATCTCCGCAACGATCTTGCGGCCTTGTTCGGTCAGACCGCCCCATTTTTTCATGCCAAGCTTGGCGTCGATGAAGGCGTTGGTCGTGTTGTGGCTGAGTGGCTGGATCATGCGGACGCCGAGGCGATGGAAGAGGCGCAAGACATCGAGGTCGCCCTCGGTGTCGAAGCCGCCTTCGAGCGCGAGGATGGCCGCCATCTTGCCTTTGGCAACGATGCGGCGCACGTCGGCGGAGGTAAGCGCGAGCTCCATCTTGTCGGCGTTGGCGTCGAGCACGCGGTAGAAGGTTTCGATCAGGCGGCAGGCCTGCTTCACGGCGTAGTTGTAGTTGTTGTAGGGGTCTTCGATGTAGACGGTATGGACGACGACGTCGAGTCCGCCTTGCTTGGCGCGGGCGTAGTCGAACAGCCCGGTCTCTTGAACCTTCCAGGGGTCGATGCCTTGATGGAAGACGGGCGTGACGATGTGGACGTGTCCGTCGACGACGATGGCTTCGTCGTGGAGTCGGACGGGGTCGAGGGATTGCGCGGGGAGGTTCGGCGGGATGATGAGGGCCGGGAGTAGCAGGCAAAGGAGTAACGTAAGGCTGTTTCGGGCTTGGGACATGGAGACCTCCTGTTGTGACACGGCTGTATCCTCGGCTGGCCGCTTGTTAGCGCTCGATATTGTACAGCGTTCGAAACCGGTCGGTGTTGCGGTGCTTGTTTGGCGGGTAAAGATTGCGTTGTAACGTTCGGTTGGTCGTAGAAATTACACTTGGGAAGGGCGGTGAGGGCCGAATGGGTGAAAGAGGAAAAGTGGGCTGAATAGGCGGTTTGTGACTTTTCGGGTGCCTAAAGTCGATTTGGAATGAGTCTTGCATGTAGTGTCTCGGGTTTCGGTGACCGGAGCGGGAGATCGATCGAAGCAATGAATTGCGGGAGAAGCCTTAGAGCTGTCAGCGGCCGCGTGACGTAGGCTAAGAGGCAATGATCAACGGGCGGTTCCATCCCAAGCAGGTGAAAGGGGCGCTGCTGTTGGCGGGCGCGCTGCTGGGGTTGGGCGTTCTGTCGTCGATGACGTTGGTCTATCGCGAGACGTCGCGGGCGATTGCCGAGGCCGAACACGAGGTCGTTGCCGACTCGGAGATTGCGTTTGCGAAGGTCAGTCGGCGGCTGGGGCGTGTGCCGGATCCGAGCGAGGGTGGGGTGCCTGCGGGGGTGTCCGCTGCGCCTTTCGAGTGGATCCGGTCCCCGGCGGTTTATTCGGATGCGGTGGTTTTCGAGGGACGGTTTTACCTGGCCGGGCCGTCGGGTGTTTCGGTCTACAGCGATGGCCGCCTGCTCGCCCGCTACCGCGTGGGCCAAGACCTTCCAGCCGCGCCGGTGATGCAACTCGCCTCGGGATTGTTGAGTGACGCGGCGGGCCCCGTGCTCTATGCGGCCACGGCGGGGGAAGGTCTGCTGGTAGTTCAAGGTGGCCGAGAGTCGGCGGGATTCGAGCAGGTGCGCGCGGACGAGGCGGCGTATCGCGATCTGACCGCGGTGTTGCCGCTACGCACCGGGCGTGTCCTGTTGGGGACCGAGCAGCGGGGCTTGTTGCTCTACGACGGCAAGCGCCTGTCTCCGTTCCACAAGGAAGTCAACGATCAGTACGTGACGGCGCTAGCGGGTGACGAGGCGAGCCTGTGGATCGGGACGCTCGGTGAAGGCGTCCTGCATTGGAGTGGAGGGAGCCTCAATACGTTCGGTGAGGCGGAGGGACTACCGGACCGCCAAGTGCTTTCGCTGGCGGTCGAGGGCGAGACGGCCTACGTGGGTACGCCGCTGGGCGTAGCCGAGTTTCGCAACGGACGCTATTACCGCACCCTTGCGGACGGTTTCTTTGCCAAGGCGTTGCTGGTTGCCGGTGGCACGCTGCGAGTCGGCACGCTGGATGAGGGGATTGTCGAGGTTCCTCTTGCGACGGCGCGAGGCAGGGGAGCACGTCCGCGGCAGGTTGCGGGCGGGTCGCCGCTCGAGAACGTCGAAAGGCTCCTCGACGTGGGTGAGAGCTACGCGGTGGCTCGGGACGGGTTGTATGTCCGCGACAAGGGTGGAGGCGGTTGGCGCGCGGCGTTCGACCGTGAAGAGGCCCCGCTGAGCGACGGTAACATCTCGGCGCTCAACTTCGATTCGAAGGGGCGGCTGTGGGTCGGGTATTTCGACCGCGGGCTCGACATCGTTGATCTCGCAGCCAACCAGACAACGCATGTCGAGAACCAATTTGTGTTTTGCGTCAACCGCATCGCCCACGATGCGGGGCGGCGGCTCACGGCGGTAGCCACGGCCAATGGGCTCGTCACGTTCGACGATGCCGGGCGGCAGCAGCAAGTGCTGCGCCGGGAAGACGGGTTGCTCTCGAACCACGTGACCGATGTTGCGCTCGGCAAGGGTTCGATGACGCTGGCCACGCCGGCCGGCTTGACGTTTCTGGGCAAGGGCGGCGCGCGCAGCCTGTATGCATTTCACGGTTTGGTGAACAATCACGTCTACGCGCTCGGCGTGAGCGGGGAAAGGGTGCTTGCCGGAACGTTGGGTGGGTTGTCGATCGTCGAAAGCGAGGTCGTGCGAGAGAGTTACACGACGGCGAACTCTGCGCTGGGTCACAACTGGATCACGGCGATCGTTCCCGATGGGCAGGAATGGTTCGTGGGCACCTACGGCGCCGGCGTGTTGAAGCTCGACTCGTCGGGACAGTGGCACGAGATGCTGGACGCGACGGCTTCGTTCGAGGTCAACCCCAACGCGATGCTTGCTTCGGACACGCGCGTCTATGCCGGCACGCTCGACCGCGGGCTGTACGTCTATGACCGAGCACCGGACCGATGGACGGTGGTGGTGGAAGGGTTGCCGTCGACGAATGTGACGGCGCTGGCCCTCGACGACGGCTACCTCTATATAGGCACGGACAACGGCTTGGTGCGTGTCAGAGAGGAGCGCTTGCCGTCGCCATGAACTGGCCGAATGCCATGAGACAGGGGAGCGCGCCCGTCCTGTTCCCCGTCTTGTTTCCTTTCCTGTTCGTCGTATTGCTCTCGGTGCTAGCGCCGAGCCAGGCGGCCGGCGACGCGGGGGTCTTGATCCCCTCCAACAACCCGCAGCCGGACCCCAGAATCCTCTCGCTCGAAGAGATGGACGTCGAGGTACGCATCGACAACGGCGTGGCCCGGGTGTCGATCCGTCAGATCTTCGCGAGTCACTCGAGTTCAGTGCTCGAAGGCAACTGGGTGTTCGCGTTGCCGGACCGCGCTACGGTTTCAGACTTCGTCGTGTGGGACGGGGTGACGCGCATTCCGGGCGTGATACTCGAGCGTCGGAGGGCCAGCGAGGTCTACGAAAGCTTGAAGTGGCAGGCCATCGATCCCGGGCTGCTGCAGATGGGCGAGTACGGGGCTGAGGAAGCGCGGCGGACGGCGGTCTTCAGTGCCAAGGTGGTACCGATTCCGGCGTATGGGTTTAAGCGTGTCGAGCTGGAATACCACCAGCGGATTCCCGTCGAGAACCTGCGGTCGTATTTCGCACTGCCGCTGCGGCCCGATGCCTATCAGGCGCAGACGGCGGCGCGGCTCAAGGTCGAGGTCGATCTGCAGTCAAAACATGCGATCGAGGATTTCGAGGCGGTCGGCGGGGCGTATTCGCTGGCCGTGACTGAGCGGACGCCGCATCGCATCCAGGCACGGTTCGAAGGGACGAACGTCGTCTTCAAGGAGGACTTCGCGTTCGAGTATCGGTTGAGTGCGGCGCAAGGGGATGCGCTCGAGGTACTCACGTATCGCAATCCCGAGGTGTCAACGCCGAGTCCTGACACCGTGTCCCCGCAGCGGGCGGCCGCGGAACCGGGATTCTTCGCGGCCTCGGCGCTGCTAACACCGCCGGTGACGGAGGGGGGCGTGGTGGGCCCGCCGACTCCCGGAGGGAAACCGCCAGAGGACCTAGCGCCGCCGCGGACGGTGGTCGTCTTGTTTGACAATTCGCTGTCGATGCAATGGGAGAAGCTCGATCGCAGCTACCTCGCCCTGGAAACGCTGCTGCAGCGGCTCCGGCCCAACGATCGGTTCAACTTGGCTCTGTTCAACACAGAGGTCTCGTTGTTTGCCGAGACGCCCCAGGCTGCGGGGCCGGAGAACGTCCAGCGGGCCCTCGACTTTGTCCGCGCGGCACCGATTCGCGGGGGGACGGGGCTTGAGGCGGCCCTCGAGACGGCGCTGATGCAGCCTTGGGGTGACGGCGCGGGAGCGGCGGGGGGCGAGGGCTATGTCGTGTTACTCACCGATGGCGGCGCGACGCGGGGCACGATTCACAATGGCCGGCTAGCGGAGTGGTTCGCCGAGCGGTGGCAGGCGATCGCGCGGGAACGGCGTCCGCGAACCTTTGTCTTTGCGGTGGGCGACGATGCCAACCTGCCGCTGCTGCGAATGCTGGCGCGCCAGGACGGCGACCTCGAATGGGTGCGCTCGACCGAGCCGATCGACTTCAAGCTGGAGACGTTTCTCTCGAAGATCGGCCGGCGGCCGGTCGGTGACCTGAAGCTCTCGCTTGCGCCAACGGACGCTTTCGACCTTGTCTACCCGTTGGAGGAAACAACGTACTCGGGCTCGGTGGCGTCGTGGGTGGGTACGTACACTGAGCCGCGAACCGAGGCCACGTTTGGCGTCAGCGGTGTGCGCGCGGGCGAGGCGTTCGAACTGCAAGCCAAGTTGGCCTTGCCCGAGTCGGACCTCGACCATCCACACCTGCCGCGAACTTGGGCGCGGGCGCGCGTGGATGCGTTGCTCGAGAAGATCGAGCGCGAGGGAGAGGACCGCGCCACGATCGATGAGATCATCCGGTTGGCAAAGAAGTACAAGTTCGTGACGCCGTACACGTCGTTTCTGGCGGCGCCGCGCTCGCTGCTGCGGCCGCGCGTGATCCGTCCGGGCGACCCCGTATTGCGCGTGCGTACGGACGAGTCGATTGTCTCGGTGACGGCGCTGTTCCCGTTTGGGTTGATCAAGAGGCTCAAGTACCTTGGGGAAGAGGACATCTGGCAGACGCGCTTTCTCGCTCCCAAAGACACGCCGGACGGGCAGCACCACGTGCGGTTGGTCTTGCGAGACCGCGAGGGGAGGGTGTATCGCGAGTCGAAGAGTTTTCTGATTGCGTCGAAGCCACCGGTCGTGCGGGTGCGGCTCGACAAGAAACACTACCGGCGGGGCGAGACGGTCGACCTCAGGGTGAGCGCGTCGCAAAGCACACGGACACTGACGGCGAGGATGTACGGCGTGCCGCCGGTGAACCTGCGGTGGAGTTCCGAGGCCGGGTACAACACCGGGCGGCTTGTAATTCCAGGGCATCTGCCGGCGGGGGTATATTCGCTGAAGTTCACGGCGGAAGATTTTGCGCACAACATCGGTACCGAGGAGGTTTCGATTGAAGTCGTGCCGTGAGCAAGAGATTCTTTCTCGGCTGTTGAAGCGCGCGGCTGGGCCGGCGGTTGTGATTGCGTGCCTGGCGGTGTTTGCGGCACAGGCGCAGTTGCCGGAATGGGTGCGGTTTGTCGAGAGCAGCAGCCCGTTGCGCGATGTTTTCTTTCAGACGGTTGTGCTGCCCTCGGGGCCCATTGCCGTTGAGCGCCCGCCGAATCAGACGCATGCTGCCCTGACGTTGTTGTTGCAGGGCGGGACGGAAGACGCCGGCCTGTATGCGTTGCGGGCGCGAGAGTCCGAGCGGCGGCTCGACTTCGTTGCGGCCGAGAAGGATTGGAAGGAGCACGCATCGCTTGTCGCCGACCCGGTGGGTGGGCAGCTCGCGCTGGCCGACTTCTACCACCGGCGGCTCCGCCCGCAAGAAGAGATCGACGCGTTGTTGAAGGTAGGTAGCTCCGCCTCAACAGCCGCCGAGATGTTGCATCCGGTCAGCGAGCATCGTTCGTGGAAGGCATACAACCGCATCTTCGCTTTGGTCGAGGCGCACGCGCTACGCGGCGACGCCGTCACCGGTTACCATCGCGCGCGGGTCGAGCGCTTTGCCGGGGAAGCGGCAGTGCATCGGGATCTATTCGATCACCTTGTGAAGCGGGACGATTTCGAGGCGGCCCAAGAGGCGGTTGACGGGTACAGTGGCGTCTTCCCGGACGATGAAGCGTTTCCGGTCGAGGCCGAGGCGGCGTTGGCTCGTAGCCAGGGCTCCGCTGATGACGCTCTCGCGATCTACGAGCGCAGCTTTGCGCCGTTATGGCCGGAGAACTTGATTGAGGAGTACTTCTCGCTGCTCAAGGAAGCCGGCTGGCTGCGGCGCGAGCTCGACCAAGTGCGCGCGAGCGCTGCCGGCGATCCGGATGACCTACGGTCGGCGGCGTGGGTCTTCCATTACTACAGGCGACAGGGCAACCCCGCGGTCGCGCAGTCTACGTTGAACGACTTCCGCCGCGGCAAGGAGACGAGAAGCGCAGCGTGGACGGCGGAAGAGTTGCAGACGCTAGCGAAACTCTTCCTCAAGGTCAGTAACTACAACGAAGCGGCGCGATACTACTACGCTCTGTACAGCCTGGGTGGTGTGTCCGAACAAGACCAGGAACTTGCCCTGGCGGGTCTGATCGATGTGCTCCTGACCGCACCGGAACAGCCTATTCAGTTCGGCTCAGGCGACCTGTCACTCTACCGCGACATCGCCACGATGGACGACCACCCCGGCTTCTTGAACGGTATCCTGTCACTCCTGTTCAACTCCGAGAGCCCACGCGGTCGTTTCGCCTCACAAGAGCGTACGGCGGTGGCGTACTTCCACCGGGCGCGGGCGGCGGAGTTGCTTGCGCGGTTCGACCAGCGGTTCGCGGGTTCGGCGCGGCGTTCATACCTGCACGTCAGGCTGATTGAGGCGTACGCGACGTATGGCGACAACGGCGGCGTGATTGGTGGCACCCAGCAGTTCCTGTCGCAGTTCCCCGACTCCGCGCATCGCAGCCGAGTGGCTCTGCTGATGGCCGAGGCGTACGCTCGCACCGAACAAGTGGAGCTGGAGTTCCAAACGTATGCCGCTTTGTTGGACGAGCTGGCGGCGAAGGCGGATAGGGTGCCTTTGGGTGCCGCCGGCGAAACGCAGCGAAGTCCGTCCGCATACCGCTCTGCCTATCAGGCAATTCCGGCGGCGCGATCGCCCGAGTACGCGCGTGTGCTCGACCGTTACATCGCGCGGCTAGTGTCGATGAAGCGAATCATCGAAGCAGTCGAGCTTTACGCGGGCGAGATCGCACGCAATCCGAACGACCCTGGGCTCTACGCGCGTTTAGCGGCATTTCTTGAGCAGAACAACCTCGCGGAAAGAGTCGACCAGGTTTATCGTCAAGCGATCGCACGCTTTCAGGATCCGTCGTGGCACCACAAGCTCGCCAGGTGGTACGTGCGTACGAAACGGCAGGCCGAGTGGGAACAGCTATCGCGCCAAGTGATCGCCACGTTCTCGGGCACTGACCTCGAGGAGTACTTCCAGGGAGTCGTCGGTGGCGGGACAGCCGCCGTGCACGTCCGGCTCAATCGCTATGCTCTTGAGCGCTTCCCGCACAACCTGACGTTTGTGCGGAACCTCTTGCGCGCTTATCAGAGACGTGAGACGCGCGATCGGGTTGCGTGGGACCGGCTCTTGCGGTAGTACTGGTTCTATGCCGACGATCTGCGGTCGCGTTTCTTGGAGCACTTGAACCGGACGGGCCGGCTGCTGCCGGAGTTGTACGCTCTGCGCACGTCGGCCGATGCGGCACGCGAGGGACGCTGGAATCGGCTAGTGCGCCAGAACCCGGCTGCGGCGCAGTTCTTGGCGGAGGCGGAGTTGTGGCGCTGCCACTACGAAGAGGCCGGGCCGCTGATGTTTGCGTTGGCGGGCAACCTGCCGGGCGATGCGGCGCGGGCCAAGCGAACGGCTTCGCTCCATCGCTCGCTGGCTTATGAAAATCCCGTCGATACCGAGGCGGCGGCTGCGTTGATCGAGGGCCGCCACCGCTACGATCCGCGTGACCGCGACCTGCTCGCGCTCACCGGCGACACGTTCGCTGACCGCGAACTGTTCGAGCGGGCGAGGCCGTTCTGGGAGCGTATGGCGGTCGTCGAGCCGGGCAGGCCCGAGGGTTATCTCGAAGCCGCGACCGTTTTCTGGGACTACTACCTCTTCGACGACGCTTTGCGTCTCATGAGCGACGGACGCAGCGCGCTCGGCAACGAGGCGCTCTATGCCTACGAGGCGGGCGCTGTTTACGAAAACCGGCGGGACTACGACGCGGCCATCGGCGAGTACTGGAAGGGCGCCCTGGGCGGTAACGGCTATTCGCCCGCGCGGCGGCGGTTGATTCAACTCGCGAGCCGCCCGGCGCATCGTGAGCGCATCGACGACCTGACGCGCCAACGAGTTGCTGGTGCGGACCCCGACCCGGATGCCGTTTCGTTGCGGGTGGACGTACTCACCACGCAGAAGCGCGACGATGACATCGACCAGTTGCTTCTTCGACTGGCCGGCGGTACGTCGTCGTTCGATTTACTGGAGCGGCTGCGCAGCATCGCCGCCTCGCGGCGCGACGATGAGGTTGGTCTCAAGGTGGTCGAGCGGCAGATCGAGTTGACGTCGGACCCGGTCGATCGCACGCGGCTGCGGCTGTCGTTGATGCATCAGCTCGAAGACGCCAAGCGCGTCGAGCCCGCCCGGCGTCTGGCGGAAGCGCTCTACCGCGAGCAACCTCGGATTCTGGGCGTCGTGCGAGGCGCGGTCGACTTCCATTGGCGGCAGAAGAGCTACGAGCGGGCGCTGGCGTTGCTCGATCAAAGTGCCGGGGCGGCGTATCCGGCGTTGGCGGAACAGTTTCGGTTTGAGTTGGCGCGGAAGGCAACCGAGGCCGGGCGGTATACGCGGGCGCGAGGAGCGTTGGGGACCCTGCTGTCTCAAAAGCCGTACGAGCCGCGCTACGTCGCCGCCATGGCCGACACGTACGCCCGCGAAGGGAACTACGAGGCTGTGCGGGAGTTCTATGAGCGGAAGATCAGCGAGCTTCGCGAGGCCTCAATGCCCCGCGCGCAACGGGACCGTCAGATTGCTTCGCTGCGGCGCGGGCTGATTCCAGCGCTGACGAAGTTGAATGACGCGTCCGCCACCGTCGACCAGTACATCGAGATCATCAACCGCTTCCCCAGCGACGCGGATCTGGTCAAGGAGGCTTGCTTCTACGCCGACCGGAATGATCGCCGGGACCAGCTCACCAACTACTACGTCAAGACCACCCGTGAGTCACCCCGTGACTTCCGCTATCACCGGGTGCTGGCGTGGGTCTACACCCACTTCGAAAACCTGTCGGCGGCGATTGAGACCTACGGACGCGCGATCGAAGTACGGCCGGACAGCACCGAGTCGCTCGAAGCCCGTGCGTCGCTGGAGGTGCGGCTGTTGCGTTTC